>DPYO01000054.1:0-3339 GCA_003535775.1 Fidelibacterota bacterium
ACTCTCACTTTCACTGCTACTGATGACAATTTAGTGACAATCACAGATGAAGTAGTTATCACTGTTACCCCAGTGAATGATGCTCCCCAGTTAACGGTATCTGATCCACCTCCATTTGAAACTAATGAGAATGTTGATTTGGATATTTCCCTTACTGTATCTGATGTAGAAGACAACTCTGTGGGAATTACTGTAGTTTCGGGGCCATTTCATGGGACTTTTGAGACGACAGCTACTGATACCGTTGTCTATTCACCAGATCCAGGCTTTTTTGGCAATGATAATATGGTTGTCCAGGCGAGAGAGGATGGTGGTGGTTTATTTTCCAATCAGATCAGTATTGATGTAGCGGTATTTTCTGTGAATGATGCTCCGGTTGTTTACCCCATTTCTTGGAGCGTTATGGAAGATGGCAGCACTGAGATTCTCCTCCAGGGCTATGATGCAGATGGACATGAGTTAACTTTCACTATTGACAATTCTGTTGAAAATGGATCACTGACATTACCTGTTGGCAATACGGTGACCTTTACACCAAGTGAAAATTATTCTGGGTCCGATAGCTTATCTTACTATGCTTATGATGGTATAGCTAACTCTTCAGATACAGCCTTGGTTTCACTGATAATAATTTCTGTTAATGATCCACCAGTAGTCATTGATACTACGTTTGAGGATGTCGCCGATTTATTTTCATTCAGTTTAGATGCGGATGATGTGGATGATGTTGGTCTGTCCATAAGATTTGTACCGATGGATAATGGGACATTTTTTGGAGGTTCTATCTCAGATAATGAAGATGGATCTTTTACGTATTCGATGGGTACCAATACGTCAAATCAGGACTTTATTCTGTACAAGGCTATAGATGAAATCTCCGAATCTTCCCTGGGATTGATCACTTTCAATATCCCTGGAGGTATTATGTTTGCCGGAAGGGGTGCTCCTCTTGCCATGTCCGACTCAGTGGAAGTGACGGAAGACATTGCCAAAACCATTTCATTTGTAGGCTTTGATGCTGATAATGCATTTTCTGAAGATGCATCTGTAACGATTACACAGGCGCCTCTTATTGGATCCTTGGATACTAATTTTGTGCTAATAGAGAACGGTATTGATAAGCTTGCACAGTGGACACTTATATATACATCTGGGCTTGACTATAGTGGAACAGAAACAATAAAATTTATTGTTAATAATCCAGACAATTCTGAGAGTGAATCTGGAGAAGCCAGCATATCAATTACTGTACATGCAGTCAATGATATGCCAACCATAAGTGCACTCGGAGACACAACTATAGTGGAAGATGGGTCACTTGTTTTGAATGTTGAAGCTATTGATGCGGATAATTCATTGACTTTGTCCCATGCGTCCAACAATGCCAATTTTGTAACCAGTTGGGAAAATGACACTTTATCAGTAACACCTGATCCAAATTACAGCGGTACAGCAACCATTACCGTAACTGCTACGGAAGATGGGGGTGAAAATGCACAAATATCTGAATCCTTTAATGTGGTTGTTACATCGGTGAATGATAGCCCGCAAATGACATTCATTGGGGATACATTAATCACTTTGGAAGATGAAATATTCAGTCTTATCCTAAGTGCAGATGATGTTGAAGGGGATGACTTGAGATATTCTCTCACAACTTCACCGTCAGATTCGATGGAAATAGATTATGTTACTGGAGAAATTACCTGGACACCGGAGAATGATGATGTTGGTGAATATACAGTTTTTGCAAGGGTGTTTGAACCAGCCACTTCAGCATCAGATACAGTGAGTTTTGTGTTAACTGTAGAAAATGTAAATGATACACCAGATATAGACGTGCTTTCATATCCGGGCATAATCAATGAAGATACACAAAGAACATTCCAGTTTATCCCGCAGGATGTGGATGCAGATGATGACTTTCTGAATGTGATTGTAACCTCTCTGGATTTAAATTTGGTTCCCGCTGACTCAATCATCATTGATCCAGCAGGACCTTTTGCAGCTGATGAAACAATAACAGTTACATTAAAACCATCACTAGATCAGTACGGCGTAACATCAATAATATTAGAAGTTATTGATGATGATTCTTCGAAGGAATCAAGAGATTTAACGTTCACTGTAATGAACGTAAACGATGCCCCGGTTATTGCGGACATCGGAAATCAGGAAACATGGGAAGACCAGGCACTTCAGATAACCTTGAATGTGACCGATGTGGACCATGATTATGGAGCTATCGTAATTAATGCTAATGAATCTGAAAATAGTGACATTGTGGACATTAATGTCGATGGTAATGTATTGACACTTTCACCGGTTTCAGATTCAACAGGAACAGCAATTATAAGTGTAACAGCAAACGACGGTGTGAACGGTTCTGATCCAATGGTATTTTCTTTAGAAATACTCAACATCAATGACCTGCCAACCATCGATGGGATTCCTGGATCTGGAGAAATATCAGGAACAGAGGATATGCCTAAAGTCTTCTCCATCACCCCGCTTGATCCGGATCCCCAGGATTTTCTAACCCTTTCTGTCAGTACTGATAACCCGGTCCTCTTTCCGGAAGGGTCTATTGCGATTGATCCGGTAACCGATGTGAGTGGAGTGGTAAGAGAAATTGTATTCAGTCCAGCGGCCAACCAATCTGGCTCTGCTGATGTAATGATTTTGGTTACAGACGGTAGTGAAACCGTTTCTGAACAGGTATTGCTCACAGTTGATCCAGCCAATGATGCTCCTATAATTACCCCAATCCCGGATCATTCCACAACAATTGGTGAAGATTATAGTTATACTGTTACGGCGATAGATATAGAGGGTAGTGTTTTGGATTATTCATTCACACCTGGATACCAGCCACCTGATGGGATGGAAATAGATAATTTAAATGGAGAGATTACCTGGACATCGGGAAATGATGATGTAGGATCAACCTATATTATCCAGGTTAGAGTATCGGATGATGGTGAACCGATATCTGCGCACAGTGAAGAAAATTATGAATTAACAGTAGAGGATGCGAATGCAGTGCCTGAGTTGGGAGACATTTCTGATCTTTCGTTTAATGAAGATAACTCAATCACGTTCCAGATAACACCTCAGGATGATGATGATGAGGACAGTTTGACCGTGAGCTTTATTACGAACAATGTGATATTATTTCCCGTTGGCTCCATCACGGCTGATCCAGAGACAGATTTGCCAGATAGCTCACGTACGGTTACACTGAATCCAGCTGAGGATCAATATGGAGAGGCATTGGTTGTGGTGACAGTAAGTGATGGAGAGAGTAATGTAAGCAGGGAGTTTACGGCAACGGTTAAT
>DPYO01000054.1:3690-8221 GCA_003535775.1 Fidelibacterota bacterium
ATAGCACAACTGTATTAACAACTCTTGAAGAAACATCCTTGGAGATTACACTCTTGGATCTCTTTGTTACTGATGTGGATAATGTATATCCGGAAGGATTTACAATGACAGTAGAGAGTGGTGATGACTATGAATATGATGGTACAACGATAACACCTAATAATAATTTTTCTGGCACCTTACAGGTTCCTGTGCGGATAAGTGATGGTGCTGCGAATAGCCCGTTTTATTCTGTTGAAATAACCGTAGAAGGGGTTAATGATCCTCCGGCTGTATTTCCTGACAGCTATTTTACTCCTGAAGAAGTTGCCTTAATTGTTCCAAGTTCCGCTGGAGTCTTAGTAAATGATGTTGATTTTGAAGATGATCTAATAATCGCAGAATTGGTTGATGATGTAGATCACGGTACATTATCATTTAACTCTGACGGAACATTCTCCTATACTCCTGTTATTGATTATTCTGGTTTTGATCAATTTATTTATAGAGCGATTGATTATCAAGGCGGCTATTCGGAAGTGGCCACCGTCACAATAGGAGTCAATGCTGTGAACGATGTCCCCTATGCTGTTAATGAAAGTTATTCCATGCTTGAGGATGATACGCTTGCTGTTCCGGACTCTGAATTCTGGGACAATCCAGATTCATTAGGAGTTATAACAAATGATACTGATGCTGATCCGGATCAAACATTATCTGCATATTTGATAAGCAATGTATCCCATGGTTCATTATTTAGTAGTGATAGTGATTCAGTGGCAATCAGTGTTGGCAATACATTTAACGGACTTTTCCTCTATAATCCATATAAGGATTATTTTGGCACAGATGAATTTATCTATGCAGCATATGACGGATATGCACTTTCAAATTATGATACGGTAACAATTACTCTCAGCGCAGTGAATGATCCACCGTCAATTATTGGCCAAGATTCTTTAAGTATGGAAGAAGGTACGTCTCTGTTGGTCTCGCTTGATGATCTTGAAATTGATGACCCCGATAACAATCCTGAAGATTGGAAAATGACCGGGCTTTCCGGGGATAATTATACTTTTACCGAAATAGACCCAGTGTATGGAACAATTGAAATTTTTCCCGATTCCAACTTCTTTGGGTGGTTAACAGTCCCGGTTTATGTAGATGATGGTGAGTTAGAATACAGCCAGAGTGACACGTTTGCCCTTTTGGTAGAGGTTTATAATTTAAACAATTCCCCGGAATTCAGTTTGAGTGTAACAGAGGTTGATACACTTGAAGATTTTGAGGGTGAAATTTCAATTACAATTATAGATTATTTTGATGCGGATGATGACCCGAATCCACAATTCAGTTTGAGTCCTTCTGAGGTATCTTGGGTGAATGTAAGTATTAATCCCAACTCAGGTACAGTAACGATAGAGGATGTCCCCGACAGCAGTGGCTCACAAGAATTTTTCATAACTGCTGATGATGGACAACTATTTGACAATAGTACCACAGATAGAGCTTTTACACTTACGATTACCAATGTAAATGATTCACCAGAGTTTGGGTTGAATTCTTCAGGTTATGTATTAAACGAAGATTTTGTTGGTGATACCACAATTACAATTACAACATCTCATGATCCCGATGGAGATATTGCATTATATAGCATTACTCCTGAAGCCGTTAGTTGGATGAATGTGAGCATTGATGACGAATCAGGTACAGTGACAATAGAATCGGTGCCCGACAGCAGTGGATCACAGGTATTTAAAATGACCGCTGATGATGGACAAGAGGAGAATAGTACCAGCTCCCAGATATTTGAGATAAATGTGAATCCTAAGAATGATGCCCCGGAATTCAGTTTGAGTGATACGACAATAGTTTTAATGGAAGATTTTGTAGATACAATCACTATTGAAATTATCGGATATCATG
This sequence comes from Fidelibacterota bacterium, assembly GCA_003535775.1. GTDB lineage: Bacteria > Fidelibacterota > Marinisomatia > Marinisomatales > UBA8229 > UBA8229. The sequence goes on from DPYO01000054.1 coordinate 5,599, forward strand.
ATGCGGATGGAGATATAGCCACCTACAGTTTGAGTTCTTCTCCAGTGGATTGGGCTGATATAAGCGTTCACCTCAATTCAGGTACAGTAACGATAGCTTCAGTTCTCAATAAATATGGGTTGGGTACTTTCACTCTCAAGGCCGATGACAATTTGGAAGGTGGCCAGACCAGTCGTGAATTTGAATTAACAGTGAACCCGGTGAATGATCCGGTGGCTATTAGCGCCCCGATTGAAGATATAGAAGCATTCTCTTGGTTAATTACTCCAGAAAGTGGTCAGACCATCACGCTTGCAAATTTGAACGACAGATTTATTGATGTCGACGGGGATTCGATTTCCTTTTCTTTAGAATACACACCTACCGAGTTTCTCACTGCCGTTATCGATGATGAACCCAATTACGATTGGCTCAGGCTGACGTATGGTTCACATATTTTGAATGGTGACATATTAACCCAATTTATCGGGAAAGTTGAGCTTTCTATTACAGCAACAGAAGTAGAACCAAGTCAACCTGGGGATATTACGAGTATCACAGACTCATTTTTTGTTCTGGATAAAATTGAGCCAACCTTTGAAATTGGAGTTATGCACAACACGATCGCACCGGGATTTATGCAGTTTTATCTCTTCCAGTCAGAGGACATTCTTGCAGATTCTTTCAGAGTTGAGATTAAAGATGGCAATTCTCCAATAGACACATTGGAAATGGGTACCAATACAAATCTGGAATCAGCTCCATATTTCGCGAATTCCAGTACTGACTTTACGGGAGATTTAACCCTCCAGGTTTCTGCTGAAGATTTATACGAAAATCCTAGCGATACCACTTTTACTTTTACAATTCAACCAATTCTTGCAAAGTTGGCGCAACAAATTTTATTAGGCAAGGGCGGTGTGTTTATGGATATACCTGAACATGCCTTTCCAGAAGATGATTACCTGATTGCTATGCCGGATCATTACGGATTTCAGTATATCCATCAGGAAGTTTTAGACGATCCGGAAGAAAATCTCATCAGCATGTTCAATATTTCCACCATGGGAAATCAATATCAACAGGAGGTTGCTTTTGGTGTCCAATCAGATTCCCTGTTAAGCTGGATTGAAGTTACACCAGGATATTACCGCTTAACCGATGGAGATTGGGAGTATATTCCCACCTTTGTGCTGATGTCAAAGCAAAAGATATGGTGTCTCATTGATAAACCTGGAACATACGTCTTGAAACATGGGGCAGAGAGACCACCCATAGTGTTGCCCGAGGAATTTTCTTTGAGACAGAATTATCCGAATCCGTTTAATCCCCGGACCATCATTGAATACGATATTCCGTACAATACTACAGGTCTGGAACAGATATCCACCAGTCTTGTGGTTTATGATCTTCTCGGGAGAGAAGTAGCTAGGCTGGTTGATGAAAAACTGGCGCCTGGAAAGTATTCCATTGTTTGGAACGGTATGAATAAGTTTGGAATCAGAGTGGCAAGCGGAATTTATTTCTACTCTCTCAGTACAGGCTCTTTTTCGAATACAAGGAAAATGATTTTGCTTAGGTAGATAAATGAAAAGAATTATTAAAATTACCGGAATAATCAGCATGATCTTCGTTCTCAGTTGCGAAGCGAATGATCCCTTGTCCTTTTACGGCGGTGGGGAATTAGTTGAGCGTATTGAGGAAGCCTGGAGTGTGTTCAGAGACGGCCATTTTGATAGCGCTCTAGCTATTTTCGATTCCACATTAATTGACGCTGAGACTATTATGCTTGAGGACCCGAATGCAAATCTGATCCGTTCAACACTTGGGGACATACACACGGGAATCGGTTGGTGTAACCTGCGCCTGTTGCATGCGGAGACAGCAAGAGAGCATTTTATCATCAGCCAGGGATATGAATTGTACAGTTTTGGGACAAGTGTCGGTTTAATGACAGCTTATTATGAATTAGGTACAGGATTTCCGATTGATTCAACTGTGGTTGATTCAGCAATACAAATCGGCCATTGGATATTTTCAAGCGGAATGCCTGAGGAATTTGAATATAATCAATCAATAAATGTGGATGACGTAAGGCTGCTCATGGCTAAAAGTTATTTTTCTAAGGGAGATTTATCTGATAATGATACTGAGAAGGCAGGGGCTTTATACTGGATATTGCAGTTGGATCCAGAATATGTCTATTTGGACGCGGCTGACCCATTTACATGGAATCTTTATGATAACGGAGAACAGGATTATGATTCTTTTGGGGAAGCCATACTAATGATCATTTTGGAATTGGAGAAGGATGTATTTCCTGCTTAATTATGATTGATATGCAAAATATAAAAACTGTACAAACAACTACAGAAATGAATAGACCCTGGCTGCAGATGTTCTGCGGATGGTTAGTATTCTTTATGGTAACGGTTCCTATGTTTGGGCAGGACGTTACGATGGAGCTGTTTCCTGTTGATAATCCCCAGACGATTACCAGACTTGATTGGGGTCAGCAATTATTTTGGGTTAGAGTGACTAATAATGAAAACACACCTATTCAATACAGGATTGTGTACAGGTTACAGATTTCAAACTCGCCACTGATCAGTGGTACCATAATGACTGGACGCACCCGTGTAGG
>DPYO01000208.1:0-4897 GCA_003535775.1 Fidelibacterota bacterium
GTGAGAAAATATCCATCCGAGTCAATGGGATTGATACGCCCGAGATAAAGGGTAAGTGTGAGAAGGAAAAGTATGACGCTCAACAAGCCAGAGATATGGTTACTGATATTCTCAAGGATTCCGAGCAGATAACCCTAATGAACATGGAGAAGGGGAAGTATTTTGAGGTAGCGGCTGATGTGATCGTTGATGGCAAGAATCTGGCGGGGATGTTGCTCGACCGCTTTCCGGCAGGCTTGGATTTTTTTTCATGCTGGTCCGACATGGGTCTGTATATCTCCAGTGACTTGACTACATTTTGACTACAGTGTTAAAGCAGTTAGGGTGTCCATTTTAAGATGACTTTCCCAATAGATTTCCTCATTCCAAGGAATTCATGCGCCTGAGAAATTTGCTCTGCTGGAAATATCCCGCCAACTTTTGGGCTGAGTTCGCCTTGCCGGGCAAGGTCCATTACATTTTTTTGGCACCGTTGTAGAATTTCCGGATGGTGGTCAGCAATACGAAGCATATTCACCCCAATCATACTTTGAGACTTCAAAAGGAATCTTACAGGATGAAAGAGTCCAAACCCTAAAACAGTTTTAAGAGATCGAAAGATGTTTCCCCTTTTTCCCACTATTTGAGCTACACCCAGAGTAACAATCCGACCGCCTGAACCCAGTAGATCCAAACTTTTCTTAAACATCTTTCCACCAAGAGATTCAAAAACAACATCCAGGCCCTGGTCTCCACAAATTTTATTAATTTCAGCGGCGAAATTGTGGTCTCGATAATTGATAGGGTAATCGACACCCATCTCCTCCAGAACCTCAAGTTTGGACTTTGACCCGGCAGTACCGAAAATAATGCAACCCCTTCTCTTGGCGATTTGTACGAGGGCTATGCCCACGCCACCTGCGGCGGCTTGGATTAGGACATGATCCCCTTTATGAAGACGAACCATTTCTTCAGCAGCATACCAAGCAGTACAATATTGGGTGGCGAGAGCCGCTGCAACTCCCGCGTCCATATCCTCGGGAATAGAAACAACGGCTCTGGAATCAACTACGACATGAGACGCGTATCCTCCAAACCGAGTGAAGGCCGTTACCCGGTCTCCCGCACGAACTCTTTCGACGCCGGATCCCACGCGATCAATTCGGCCGACGACTTCGTAACCCAACACGCAGGGAATTTTAGGAGCATCCTGGTAAAGACCAAGCCGAGCCAATACATCTGCAAAGTTGAGTCCTGAAGCTTCCACCCGAAGGGTCACTTCACCTTCGCGAGGGAAAGGATCTTCTTCCTCCCGAATTTCAAAAGCCTGATCGGAGGAACCGTAACGTACCAGGTAAATGGATTTCATGTCAGTGTTTCATCAAAAAAGAATTATTCAGGAAAACGAGGGCAGTGATATAATCGGCCCTATCCTGTTAATCAAGGAGCTTGAAGATATTATTAAATTCGGGGATGTCATGAACGTAGTTGTGGGTAAATTCGGCAAAAGCCGGAAAGTCCTGGAAAGCGAGAATGTTTATGGTGAAGATACCGTCTATTAATTTATTTTTTTCATTTTACAATATTTGTCAAAAACGTAATTGGATATTGCTAAATCCTGGACTCCTAAACCAGTGGAATCGAAAACTGTAATCTCTTCTGGATTTTCTCTTCCTTTTTTATTTTTTGAAATGATTTCTCCCAATTCACTATAAACATCATCTAAAGTTATCTTACCTGTTTTTAGTGCATGCTGTAATTCACCGCTTTTGGCACATTGTGCTGTTGAATCCGTAATCACTTTGGCATTGAAAAAAATTTTTTCATCCAACTCCTGTTTGCCGGGCATATCAGCACCAATCGCATTAATATGAACTGCCTTTTTCACTACCTTATTTGGAACCAAGGCTTTCCGAGAAGGAGTGGCTGTGATTATTATATCAATATCTAAGTGTTGGGCTTCTTCTATGCTTTTGATAATTTGAAAATCGAAGGAAGTCGACTTCGCGAGGAAATAATTGCAATAATCCTTGGCTTTGTCCTCACTTCTTCCCCAGACAAACAACCTTTTAATTGGAAAAATTTTTAATAAGAATTCCACTTGTAATTTAGCTTGGATTCCAGTTCCCACAACAATAACATTCTCACTGTCTTTGTTGGCTAGATATTTGGCAGCAACCGCACCAGCCGCCGCAGTCCTATAATCGGTTAACTGACCATCCTCCAGAAGAATACATTTGGGTATTCCTGTTTTTGCCTCCAGCAGGATCATCATTCCCTGAGAAGAACTCAGATTTATTTTAGGGTTATTAAAAAATCCTGAAGCAATTTTGATGCAATAATGCTTACTACCTTCCACATACGCGCTTTTAACGTGTGTCTCACCATTAAATTCTTCCAACATAATATCTTGAGGGGTTGGCATTAAAGCCTTGCCAGAAAAAAAATCAACAAAACTTTGCTCAATCACATTAATGATTTCATTAAAGTCCAGTAATTGTATTATTTCTTTTTTTTCAAGAATGATCGGTTTCATTTGCGAACTACTTCTCTTATTACATCAATGCCAACCCCTGAACCGGACAGAACCACTAAAACATTCTTATTCCTGAATAAATTCTTTTTCTTTATTAATGAAGCGATGGGAACAGCAGCAGCCCCTTCAATAATTTTGTGTTGTTTTTCAATCATAAAAATCATGCTATTTTTAATTTCCCTTTCTGAAACTTGAATATATTCATTAACATATTTGCTGCAAAAATCGAATGTTATTGAACCTGGCTCAATTCCGCCGGCAGAACCATCGGAAAGTGTGGGTTTGTGCTCAACCTCAATTACTTTCCCGGCTTTTATAGAAACAGACATTGCACAAGAATTCCTCGGTTCACAGCCCAAAACTTTAAGGCTTTTATTTTTGTGTTTAAGGTAACCAGCAATTCCTGAAATTAAGCCTCCGCCCCCAATACAAACAAAAACAGCATTTATATCTTGAAGTTGTTCCCAAATTTCATATCCTACCGTGCCTTGCCCAGCCACTATATCAATGTCATTGTAAGGAGAGATGAATGGGATTTCTTGCTTTTCAGCAACCTTCCGAGCATGTATTTCAGTTTCCCCGCTTGTCCCGTCGTATTTTTTGATATTTATTCCATAAAATTTTATTGCTTCAAGTTTTGTTTTTGAAACTTTTTTTGGGACATAGACTGTGCCTTTTAGATTGAGCATTTTGGACACATAAGCAACTGCCTTTCCATGGTTGCCAGTGGATGCAGTGATAAATCCATTGTTTAGTTCACTCTTGCAAGAAAGAAGTTTGTTAAAAGCCCCTCTAATCTTAAAGGATCCTGTAAGCTGCTCAGATTCAAGTTTCAGGTAAACATTACAATTGCAAAGCTTACTAAGATAGGGTGAGAACTCTATAGGTGTTTTCCGAATGAATTTTCTTATTTGTTTTTCAGCTTTTAAAACTTCTTGGTGGATTTTCATTTTATTTTAATAGTTCATTAGGGGGTTTGTTAATCCGATAATTCTCATTTACTGTGAAAATTTCCACTGAATTAGTAAAATTGGTACTCATTTCAAAATTTTTGCGGTAACAATTTATATAAGAAGAGAGCTCATTAGGAATCTCTCAGTGAATTAATCATTTCCCATGTATTAAAAATTCGATGAAGAGGGTTCATTGGCCAGAACCTCAATAACCTTCAATAAACCTGAAACCACCCTTGCCAGACGATCGTAATGGATTTTATCCGGGGTATCTTCCGGGGAATGATAATAAGGATACCGGAAAAGAGCTGTGTCGGTCACCATGATGGCGGGATAACCAAATTTCCAAAATGATCGATGATCGGACCAACCGATTCCAGGAATGATTTGAGGAAAAGCTACTCCGTCCGACGGAAACTCCACTAGATCCCTGAATCGTTTTATAAAATCGTTCAAAAAAGGTTTGGACCGGAGATTGGAGACAAAACCAATGAAATTGCCCGTGTCAGGTTTGAACAGTCCAAGAGGGAAGGGATATTTTTGACTTCCTTTTTTGTCGGAATAGTAACCCAAAGTTTCCAGCGAAATCATTCCTATAATATTTTCCTGTCTTTCCCGGCTTCGTTGCGCGTAAACATAGCTGCCCATATTTTTTGTGGCGAAGAAAGGCGGTTCTTCGTTGACGAAAGCGACCAGCCGGATCGTCCTTTTCAGTTTTTTCCCGGATAGTAAATTCCCGATTTCCAATAATCCCGCCGTACCTGTAGCGTTGTCATTTGCACCAGGCGATCCGATGACAGAATCGTAATGCGCCCCTACCAAAACGATTTCATCTCTGTAAACATCTCCCGGAATTTCTGCTTCGATATTTCTGGGAACGTGCTCTTTGGAACCTGACGGTAAAGATGAAAACCCCTTCTGGAGGATGTATCCATGCGAGCTTACTTTGTAACCCTGAGCTCGGAAACTTTTCTCAATATAAGCCGCGGCACTTTCTAGATTTTTTGGAAAGAACATATTGCGCTGGCCAAGGGTTCCCGCCAAAAACGCTATATGTTTTTTAAGACTTTGGAGGATTGTGCGTTCTTCTTTATTTAACTCTTTGAATTCTTCTGAATACGATTCTCCGGGCATTTGCATTTGAGGGCATCCTGTACTCAAGATAAACAGGCTAAAAATACCAAAGAGTTTGATTATATGTGTTCTAAAATCCATAAACCGATTCAAACTCAATAGAATTTTTATGACAACGGGAATTTGCAAGAAAACTCCAGAGGCCAATTTACCGACCATACAATTACCATACAATCCATTAAAAAAGGGGTCAACCCTTTCGAGTTAACCCCTTATTGTATATGGTGGAGCTGCGGGGGGAATCGAGTCGGGAATGGCTGTGAAGTTTGATGGCGGGAAGAAAACCCATAAATGG
>DPYO01000208.1:5203-5456 GCA_003535775.1 Fidelibacterota bacterium
GAAGAAAACCCATAAATGGTGTGAAGAATTGAGGTGAGCTTTTGGGACAGAATAATTATTGGTGCTGTTATTTCTGGGCTGACTCTATATCTTATGTGGGAATAGCGATGTCCACTTGGAAAATTAATCTCAAAGAACAAACCGCAACATCCATCAATGGTATCACCTTCAAGCTGACTGCAACGAAGCCGGGGGAATATGAGGGCGTGTGCCTGAATCCCAAGGATATACCGCCTGATGATATGGATGATGT
>DPYO01000238.1:0-1659 GCA_003535775.1 Fidelibacterota bacterium
TAAGAGTTCAAAGAAATATATAACTTCGATTTTGCATGTTTAAACTATAATTTAGCAAAAATAAATTTATAAATATTTAGATTGAATTGATAAAATTCGTTTCAAATCTTTTTTATTTTTAATCAACAATTCATTCATTGCTTTATGTGCTTCAGTAGCCTTTTTGCTGACAATGGCATCAGAAAGCTTTCTGTGAATTGTGAGATTGGTGGGCGTTTCGCCTTTCAGTAGTTTAAAATTGGCTTTAATCAAAGTGGAGGTCACAAATTTTAATTTGTACAAAATCTCATTATTTGTTGCTTCATAGATAGCAGAATGAAAGGCGATGACGGCTTCAATTCCCTTATCAGGAATTCCACTTGTGCCCTCCATTTTATCCATAGTCTGCTGTATTTTTAATCTTTGTTCCTCGCTGGCACGTCTTGTTGCCAGTTCTACTACCGATGGTTCTAGAAGTAAACGAAGTTCATTCAAATCTGCTAAAAATTTAGAAGAAGAATCACTAGCTGTTATCATCCAGTTCAAGACATCAGAATCCAACAAATTCCATTCGGTACGTGATTGCACTAAAGTTCCCCTTCTTGGCCCCGTGGAAAGTAAGCCCTTATCCGCAAGGATTTTTATCGCTTCACGTAATATGTTGCGCCCCACTTTCATCGATGCAGCAAGTTCTGGTTCAATTGGCAATTTTTCTCCAGCTTCTAATTTACCTCGAATTATTTTTTGGCCTAATTCATTGATTACGGCCTGAAGAAGCATTGAATTTTTAGAGGGAGATGTCGTCGAGACTAATCCAGTAACACCTTTGTCAGCAAAGTTATTAGGTTTTTTAAGGTAATTGTAGATTTTAATGGTTTCTTCGACGGGCCTTTGAATCAACAATCCTTTTTGAGCATCAAGAATGCCTGATGACTTTTCTGAAAATTCTATGGCAGAAGCCTCTATCTTCACCAGATAGGGAATTCCCTTGGCACGTGCCAGAATAGCTACATGACTTGCAGGACTACCTCTAAGCAAAGCAACTCCACATACTTTGCCCAAATCCATTTCCAAAAAATGAGAAAGTAGCAGATCGTTTCCAACGAAAATTGTTTTTCCACTGTACTGGAGATTATTTTGTTGTCCACGCAATATTCCCAAGACTCTATCTCTTACGTCAAGAAAATCCTCATATCTGATTCGAAAGTACTCATCATCCAGCTCCTGATAATGATCTATTAGACGGTCCAATTGTTTTTTCCAGGCTCCTTCAGCGGACATACCTTTCTCCAACTCAACCTCAACAGAGTTTAATAATACTGAATCTTCTAAAATAGAAATTTGAAATTCTAAAAACTGTGCTGAGTTTGAATCTATTTTACCTAAGATTTTTCTCAGTTGAACAACCGCCCGTTCCAATGCTTCAGTGAATACTTGTTTCTCTTCAACTTCTGATTTGAATATAGAAACTTCGTCATCAATTGATGGATGCCAGATCAGTTCACCTGAAACCATTCCTGATGATGCAGAAATACCTGAAAATGATTTCTCTAAAATGTCAGTCATCTTCCTTTTTATCATGTTAAGTTTTTATTAACGAGAATAAGTAAATATTATGAATCAAAAAAAAGTATTGACAAGCCTTCTCAACTTACATAGTATTCATCCTATTATTTGGGT
>DPYO01000238.1:2044-3717 GCA_003535775.1 Fidelibacterota bacterium
TGTATAAATCTTCTAATTACTGGAACTGCTACATGCATAGAAGAACATCGGGAATTGTTAACCGAACTTGACTCCAAAATTGGTGATGCTGATCACGGAATAAATATGTTAAGAGGGTTTCAGGCAATCTTGGCAATCAGTCCGGAATTATCTGAATTAAATTTTGGAAAAGCCCTAAAAAAAGCCGGTATGACCATGCTCATGAAAGTAGGAGGGGCATCCGGACCACTTTATGGCAGTTTATTGATTGGAATGAGTAAAGCTACTCCGCAAGAAGAAATCAATTTGAAGGAATTTGTAGTAATGCTCGAAAAAGGTGTTGATGATGTCAAAAAACGTGGAAAGTCAGATGTTGGAGAAAAAACAATGCTGGATGTATTAGTCCCAGTATCTCTGCAGCTTAAAGAAGATGCAAATAATATTACTGACAAGGAACAACTTATCAAAAATATCATTCAACAAGCAGAAAAAGGACTGGAAGCAACCCGACTCATGCAGGCCACAAAAGGAAGAGCCTCTTTTTTGGGTGAACGCAGCATCGGCCACCTTGATCCTGGTGCAATGTCCATTTGTTTATTGATTAAGACTATTTGTAATATAATTAACAGCAACAAAGAGTGTACATAAAATGAGTAATAATGTAGGTGTGATGATAGTATCTCATTCGTTAGCTGTTGCTTCAGGAACAGCAGAAATGGTTCGTCAAATAGGAGGCGATAATATTCCAATATCTTTTGCGGGTGGTAATGCTGATGGTGGTTTAGGTACAGACGTTGAGGTAATTCTCAAAGGCTTACAAGAAATATGGACTGAGGCAGGAATTGTTGTGTTGTATGATCTTGGTAGTGCTGAAATGAGTTCAGAGGCAGCAATTGAAATGCTTCCGGAATACCAGCAGAAAAAAATAAAAATCTGTGAGGCTCCTATAGTGGAAGGTGCGATACTGGCTGGAGTTGAATCGTGTGGTGGAGGCCATCTGGAACAGGTTACGTCCGTTGCAGAAAAAAAACAGGTGGGAATTGATAAAATTTCGGACTCTATTGAGTCGCATCGGGTCACCATAGCGCATCCCATAGGCCTGCACGCCAGACCCGCTGTAAAATTTACTCAGTTGGCAAAAAGTTTTGAGGCCAATGTACAGGTAAAATTGGAAGAACAAACCGTTTGGGTGGATGCAAAAAGCATTGTCAGAGTTATGGGACTGAAAGCTCGCCATGGTAAAGTCTTGAATTTACGGGCTACTGGATGTGATGCCGCTGAAGCTGTAAAAAAGTTAATAGTTTTGGTAGATACTAATTTTGGTGAATAGAAAAACCAGCGCTGGTTGACATCTTCGAAATGAATATTTAAACAGATTAAATGCATATATTTACAGGACAAGTTGCATGTGAGGGGGTAGTAATTGGCAGTTCTTTAAATGTCTCAACTGAGCACCAACAATCATTTGCTGAGGATAATAATTCTGCTGAAACTTTGTCTGACGCTATTGATGTTTCCAAAATACAACTGCAAAAATTGATTGATTCAAAAAAGAAAATTGAAGGCGAAATTTTGGAATTTCAAATATCTTTACTCGAAGACTCCGAATTTCTTGAACCAATTTTTAATAGACTGGAACTCAATGAATCGGGACCTCTCGCTTGGAGCAATATTCTTGACGATTTGATTGAAGA
>DPYO01000168.1:0-1320 GCA_003535775.1 Fidelibacterota bacterium
TTTGTACAGACCAGGAAGATGGTGCTGCTAAAATAAAACTCATTTATTCTCTAGTAATAAAAAAGGGCAATGTTATTCATTGCCCTTTTTTATTAAGTAAAATGTGCCGAGGGTCGGGATCGAACCGACACGGGATCAAATCCCACTGGTTTTTGAGACCAGCGCGTCTACCAGTTCCGCCACCCCGGCTATTATGGTGGTGATATTACTAAAGAAATTAGAGGTACGGAAAAATTATTGTCAATATATTTGACCCGTACGATAACCTGAAATTGGAGTGATTTATGTCTTTTGTTACTATATCAGAATTATTTAGGCAATCCGTAGAGACCTTTAGAGAAAAGGATGCATATTATGAAAAAATAAATGGCGAATGGAAAGGGTTCACTTATGGTGATGTAGATAAATTAGTAGGACAGTTTGCAGCGGGATTGGCTCATCTTGGAATTCAGCCGGGGGATAAAGTTGCAATTCAATCTACAAATTGCCCCAGATGGGCGATCAGTGATTATGCCATTGCCTGTTTAGGCGCAGTATCCGTTACTGTGTATCCAACACTTATTCCTTCCCAAATTAAATATATTCTTGATGATTCTGATACTGTATATGTTATCACAGAAAATAAAGAACAGACAGATAAAATATTAAGTATTATAAATGAAAGCAATGGGTTAAAAGGAATTATTGCTATGGATGACCAGTCCGATCCTTCTTCAAACATTTCCAGTTTTTCAGAAATATTAGAAAAAGGGGATGGATATATTTCCGAGAATGGATTCAATTTAAATGAGTCGGCAAAAACTGCAAAGCCAGAAGATTTGCTGACGATCATTTATACAAGCGGTACTACGGGGAATCCAAAAGGGGTTATGCTCACTCATAAAAATCTGGTTTCAAATATCCTTGCAATATCTAAAGCAGTAGAAATTAGAGCAATTGAAGTGTTTTTATCTTTTTTGCCATTGAGCCATGTTTTTGAAAGAATGTCTGGTCATTACACAGGTTTTTCAAAAGGAGGAACTACTTATTACGCTGAAAGTGTTGATACAGTTGCTGATAATATGATTGAAGTCAAACCGACTGTTGTCATTGCCGTCCCAAGGCTTTATGAGAAAATTCATGCAAAAGTACTTGATAAAGTGAGTGGTGATCCTCCTGTTCGGCAAAAAATATTCTGGTGGGCAATAAAGGTGGGACAAAAAGCAGCAAAATATTTAACCAGAGGTCAGGAGCCCAGTGGTTTCCTGGGGCTTCAATTTAAGATTGCTGATAAGCTGGTATTTTCCAAGCTTAAAGATAAAGTTGGGGGCAGGTTACGGT
>DPYO01000168.1:1695-1982 GCA_003535775.1 Fidelibacterota bacterium
AATATACCTATTCTGGAGGGATACGGATTAACAGAGACCAGCCCGGTTATCACCTGCAACAGGGAAGATTTATATAAATTTGGTACAGTCGGAAAACCAATTGAAGGTGTGGAAGTTAAGATTGCAGAGGATGGAGAAGTCCTATGTCGCGGTGACAACGTTATGATTGGTTATTATAAAAACCCCGAAGCTACAAAAGAGGTTTTTGATGATGACGGATGGTTCAAAACTGGAGATATCGGCGACTTTGATGACGAGGATGGCTATTTACGGATTACCGATCGAAA
>DPYO01000168.1:2380-6526 GCA_003535775.1 Fidelibacterota bacterium
TTGTCAAAATACATTGAACAGTGCCTGGTGATTGGAGATCGCCGCAATTTTATTGCTGCGCTTATTGTCCCATCATTTGAGATATTAAATTCATGGGCCGAAAAAAATGATATTCAGGATAAGGATCGAAAAAACCTTTGTGAAAACCCAGTTGTTATAGATTTATTTGAAAAGGAAGTCAATACAGTTATGGAATCTTTTTCCCGCTATGAACGGGTAAAAAAGGTTGCCCTCTTGGATCGTGAATGGACTATTGAGAGTGGTGAATTGACACCGAAACTTTCTGTGAAGAGAAAAGTTGTAGTAAAAAACTGGGCAGAAGTGATTGATAAATTATATTCAGCCAAACCAACCGATTAATTTAAGAAAATAAATGACTAGTTTGTCCGTCACAATAATGGGTTGCGGTGCATGGGGTGGAACGATAGCCCACTATCTTGACCAGCTGGGGCATTCTGTAACTGCCTGGAGCAAATTTCCTGAAGAGATTGATCAATTACATTTATCAAGGAAGCATCCATTTATTTCTGATTTAGTCTTTCCTGATTCAATCCGGTTTACCAGTGATATACACAAATCTCTCACTGAGGCACGTATTATTGTCATTGCCATCCCCTCTCATTCCGTTCGAGACCTCTTAAAGGAAGTCAATGGGCTCATTAGTGATGCTGTAATGGTTGTGAATCTCTCAAAGGGAATTGAAAATAATACGTTGATGACAATGAGCCAGGTCATTGCCGACGAAGGAAAAATTGAGCCAAAGAATATTGTGACGCTTTATGGACCAAGCCATGCAGAAGAAGTAGCACTTCGTATGCCAACAACTCTTGTTGCTGCTGGTTCTTCGGTAGATAGTGCAGTGTTCGTTCAGGATAATTTTTCGAGTGAGACTTTACGTGTTTACACCACTTCAGATATTTTGGGTGTTGAATTAGGCGGTTCAGTGAAAAATGTTATCGCAATCGCAGCTGGCATTATTGATGGTATTGGATTTGGAGACAATACGAAGGCAGCTCTTATTACAAGAGGCATATCAGAGATTACAAGACTGGGAGAAAAGATGGGAGCAAATCCGGATACGTTCTCAGGTTTAAGCGGGGTTGGAGATTTAATCGTTACCTGTTTGAGCAAATACAGTAGAAACAGGTATGTTGGTGAAGAAATTGGAAAAGGGCAGACATTAGAGAAGATACTTGATGGAATGGAAATGGTTGCAGAAGGGGTAAAAACAACCGAATCAGTGTACCAGCTACAAAAGAAACATACTATTTCTATGCCAATTTCAACGGCAGTATACAACGTGCTTTATCGTGGAAAAAATGCCCAGCAAGAAGTCAAGGAATTGATGACGAGGGATCTCACCATTGAGAAAAGGTATTAAATTTTGGTACTTTCCCGTTTGGCACCACTTCATTTTTGAAGTAATTTTGCTATCTTTAAGCCCTTGTAGTTCAATGGATAGAACAAGTCCCTCCTAAGGATTAGATACAGGTTCGATCCCTGTCAAGGGCACAGAGAATAAATCATAAAGAAAAGGAAGAAAAATGCTAAAGCCGAAAGCAAAAATCACAAAGAAAGAAATGAAAAAAGACCCACTACTGGAAACTATTAACACGCTCTTTGAAAAATATAATGAATATAAATCAATGATCTTCCGCGCAGGGATTGGAATAATTGCATTGACTGTTATCATTATTTTTCTATTTAACAGACAGGGATCCCAGCAAAAACCTGCAGCTATTTTATTGGGGAACGCTTTAGTTTCACTGGACACGGGCGATATTGAAAATGCCCAATTTCAGTTTGAGGTTCTTACAGGTGAACATGGAAGTACAAGAAGCGGAAAAACCAGCAACTATTATCTTGGGTCGATATATTTTGATAAGGGTGACTACGATAATGCAAAAACCTACTTAGAGCAATTTATCAACAGTGCTTCGGAAAATATTCTTTTATCAAGCGGTCATTTTATGTTATCAAATATTTATAAAAGAGAATCAAACCAGGATAAAGAAGAAGAGCATTTAGAACTGGCAGTGAAATTCAGTTCCATTCCACATAATCGACATTCATTGGAATTGGCTTTGGCTGAATTGTACGTAGATAAGGGTACAGAAGAAATGGCCATGGAGATTGTTCAAAAGATCTTAAACCTGGAAAATATTTCTTCTGGTAATAAGAAAAAGGCGGAGGAATTGTCCGGGTTCTTAACACGAAAATAAAGAGAAATTAAACACCTTGTAAAACCAGTTGGAAGGTGATAAGTTTTTGCGTGAAAAGTGGGTGAAATGCCCACTTTTTGTGTCTAGAAGAAAAAATGTGTGGTTGAAAAAGCATGAAAATAAGGATAATGGCTACGTACAAAACCCTTTGGAGGAATCTTGATTAATAGAGATTTAATAGAAATATTTTCAGACCTTGCGCGAGATAAAAATGTGGAACGTTCGGAACTGGGAACTATACTTGAGCAGTTATTTCTTTATATAATTGAACGAACGTACGGTGATGCATCAAACTATAGCGTCATAGTCAATATTGACAAAGGAGAAATTGAAATATACGCTGAAAAAACTGTCGTAAAAGTTGTAGAAGATCCATTACATCAGATCACGGTTGAAGATGCCTTATTAAAAGAACCGGACCTGGAGGAAATTTCTCCTGGAGATCCCTTTGTTGAGGTTATAGATCCCAGCGTCTTCGGACGGAGAATGATTGCTCATGCAAAACAATTTTTTTCTCAACGAATTCAGGATATCGAAAGACAATATATTTATGAAGATTATTCGAACCGTATCGGAGAAATAGTGATTGGTGAAATTCGTCAAATTCAACGGGATAATCTTTTTCTGAACATTGGTTTTGCGGAACTTCGTCTGCCAAAGAGGGAACAGATACCTTCAGAGAATTATCGGCGAAAAGACACTGTTAGAGCTGTAATTAAATCAGTTGAAAATACTTCAAAAGGACCTGATATAGTTGTTTCGCGGAGTGACAATCACTTTTTATATAAATTGTTTGAAATGGAAGTTCCGGAAATAGAAGACGGACTAATCGAGATACAATCCATTTCACGATATCCAGGTGTACGTTCAAAAATAATAGTATATTCCCATGACCGCCGAATTGATGCAGTTGGTGCATGTGTTGGAATGCGTGGGAGCCGAATCCAGGGAATCGTTCGGGAATTAAACAATGAAAAAGTGGATATTGTGAATTATAGTGAAAAGACTGAAGTATTAATTTCAAGAGCTTTGTCACCGGCAAAACCAATGAACCTTTATATTGATGATGAACGTAAATATTGTGAGGCAATCTTTAAAGATGATGAGTTGGACCTGGCAATTGGCAGGGGAGGAATGAATATAAAGCTTGCATCCCAGCTTATTGAATTTAGAATTGATGCCTTTGGAGAAAAAGAATATGAACAAAGGAAAATTGAGCAGAATACTCTGCTAGTTGAAATCCCGAATTTTCCAAAAAGGGCTGTAAAAAGTTTACAAGAAGAGGGTATTAATACCATCTCTGAATTCCAGACAAAAAATGAAGACAGCCTTTTAGAAGTCAAAGGAATAACAGAAAACGTTTTAGAAAAAATCTACGATTCAATCCAGAATTTTATAGAAAAAAAACGAATGGATGATGAAGCAGATGATGACAATCCTGATGATATTGATGTACCCAAACCAGAGGCTGCAGAAGATGACTCAGCCATTAAACCGGATGAAAAAGAAAAAACCTTAATTCCTCAATCAAAAGAGTAAGGAAACATTTCATAGAAAAATAATGGCTGACCGTCCAAGAAGAATTTTTCATATTGCCAAAGAGTTAAATATTTCTCATACAGAAATTATTGCCTTCCTCAATGAAGAGGGAATTACAGTTGGCAGTCATATGGCTCCTATTGATGATAAAGATTATGATAAGATATTGACTGAATTTTCAAAGGATAAAGAATCCATTGAGCGATATCGTAAAGAACAAATGAGGAGGGAAATACACGATACCCGTTTTCGAGACATTCAGAAATCCGCAAAAAAAATAAATCTCCTCTCACTTTCTGAACAGAGAAAGCTAGAAACAGAAGAAAAATCTAAAGCGAAAAAAGAACTGGAGAAGGAAACAGCTGAGAAGAAGGCTGCTGCTGCT
>DPYO01000168.1:6891-7309 GCA_003535775.1 Fidelibacterota bacterium
CTGCTCAAAAGGAAGCCGCATCTGAATCAGGGAAAGAGGAACAGCCAAAGAAGGCAGGTCAGGGGAAATCAAAAAACGAAACAATTCAAAAAGAAGTTCAGCCGGCACTAAAAAAAGTAAAACTAAGGAAAATAAATTTAACAGATATTGAATCAGAAATTGGGAAAGGCATCAGGAGAACAAGACCACCCATAAAAGACAGTAAAGCAGGTGCTCCTGAAAAAAGCGTTGAGGAACGTGTTCGCCAAACATTAGCCAAGATTGATACAAAAGCGAAGAAAAAAACGTATAAAAAAGGCAAGGAAATCCCTGATGCGGCGGAAGATGTATCATCAAAAAAAGTGATTGCCGTTCCCGAATATGCCAGTGTTGATGAGTTGGCAAAGTATTTTGAAGTAACGCCCAGTGAAATAATCCA
>DPYO01000168.1:7648-14442 GCA_003535775.1 Fidelibacterota bacterium
AAATGCCTTGGCCTTGGTGTACTTGCAACCATCAACCAGCGCCTTGATTGGGATATGATCGAACTTCTGGCGGAAGAACATAATTGTGTTGTAGAAAAGCTAATTGAATATGGTGATGAACTTTTTTCATTGGAAGACACTGAGGAGGATTTGTCCAAGGCAAAACCGAGGGCACCTGTTATTACGGTGATGGGGCATGTTGATCACGGAAAAACTTCACTCCTTGATTATATAAGAGATACAAATGTTGTTGCCGGGGAATCAGGGGGAATTACGCAGCATATTGGCGCTTATAAAGTTGAACAGAAAAATAATAAATTGATTACCTTCCTGGATACACCCGGACATGAAGCATTTACCGCTATGCGCTCTCGTGGTGCACAGATCACGGATATCGTCATTCTTGTTGTTGCTGCCGATGATTCAGTCATGCCACAGACTATCGAAGCAATCAGCCATGCCCGCGCTGCCCAGGTTCCCATTGTGGTTGCCATCAATAAAATTGACAAACCGGGAACCGATGTGGACAAGGTGAAACGTGAGCTCTCTGAGAATGAAGTCCTTGTGGAAGACTGGGGAGGGAAGGTCCAAGCCGTAGAGGTTTCAGCAAAAGAAGGCACCGGCATGGATAATTTGATCGATGGAATTCTCCTGGAATCAGAAATGTTAAATTTACAGTCTAATTTTGACTGTCCTGCCCGTGGTACCGTTATTGAATCCCGAATTGATAAAGGCCTTGGCCCGGTAGCTACAGTGCTGATACAAAAAGGAACGTTGTCCATTGGTGATTTATTTATCTGTAATGATTCCCCTGGTAAAGTACGCGCTCTTATCAATGAAAGAGGTCAGAGGATCAAAGAAGCGTATCCATCAGATGCGATCCAGATCCTTGGTTTTGATCAGGTGCCTCAAGCAGCAGATATTTTGAGGGTCATTGAAGACGAAAAAATATTAAAAAGACTCACTACGGACCGGCAGAGATTAAGAAGAGAAATAGAACAAAAGAAAATTGCCCCCCATTCTTTAGATGTTATATCATCCATGATTAAAGAGGGAGAAACAAATATGCTTCCCCTTGTAATTAAAGGAGATGTTGATGGTTCTATTGATGCCCTGTCGGAAACCCTGGAAAAGCTCAATACAAAAGAAGTAAGTATTAAAGTAATACATAAGGCGGTAGGGCCCGTATCTGAATCAGATATCTTGCTGGCCCAGGCTTCCAATGCTGTGATCATAGGATTCCATGTTCTGGAGTCTTCAAATGCGAAACTCCTGGCAAAACAAACCGGGGTGGAAGTACGGATATACAATGTTATTTACAAAGTTGTGGAAGAAATCAAACTTGCCCTGGAGGGGCTCCTTGAACCAGATAAAATTGAAGAAATAGTGGGCAGGGCAACAGTTCTTGAACAATTTAAGATACCAAAGATTGGTTTTATTGCCGGTTCCCAGGTTACAGAAGGTATCATTAAACGTAATGGATTGGCCCGGCTTATACGTGACGATGAAGTTATTTCCGAAGGCAATCAGCTTTCATCACTGAAGCGCTTTAAGGATGATGTGAAAGAGGTAAAGGAAGGAATGGAATGCGGTATATCCCTGGAAGACATAAAAAAATATAAGAAAGACGATGTAATTGAAATATATGAAATTAAAGAAGTCAAAAGAAAACTGGAGAGCACAACTCCCCTATAAACGCACTCAGCGTGTCGGTGAACAAATTCAGAAAATACTCGGTGAGATCGCATTAAAATATATTGATCTCTCCCTATTTGGGTTTGTGACGTTCACCAGCGTCGACCTGTCACCCGATTTTCATCTTGCAAAAGTATATTTTAGTGTGTACCAACCCAAAAAAGAGACACAAGATATCGAACGAGAATTAAACAGGTTAACAAAAGCATTTAAAAAATACATGAGCCCTGAACTCCATATAAGAATAATACCTGATCTTCAATTTATTTTTGATGAATCAATGGTATACCATGAAAAGATAGAGGTAGTTCTCAACTCCATTAAGCCCAAAAAGAAAAATGATCGCTAACATTTATAAACCAGTCAGCTGGACTTCTTTTGATGTGGTCAAAAAACTTCGGAATATCATGCACGAAAAGAAAGTAGGTCATGGAGGTACGCTGGATCCGTTTGCAGAAGGTGTGTTAATTATCGGAACCGGGAAGGATACGAAGAGCTTGACGGACATAGCCGCATGTGATAAGACCTATGAAGCAACAGTAAAGATTGGCGTTGGTACTGATACAATGGACAGGGAAGGAAAAATAATAGAGACGGCACCTGTCCCAAACCTAACAATTGACCAGATAAAAAAGACGTTCGCCGGTTTCCTTGGTGCACAAAAACAGACGCCCCCAATGTATTCTGCAAAACGAATAAAGGGAGTCCGCCTGTACAAACTTGCACGAAAAAATCAGACTGTTCATCGCGATCCGGTGGATATAAACATTCATGCACTTCAGTTCATGTCCTATGACTCCCCTTTTATCAGGTTCTCTGTAAAATGCTCTAAAGGCACTTATGTTCGTGTGCTTGGACATGATATTTCAAAATCTCTAGGAACTGCAGGACATTTAACAAAATTAATCAGGACATCTGTCGGTGAGTTTCATGTAAAGAATTCTCTGACAATTGATAAGTTTTCAGAACAATGGTTATCTATCGAAGCTTAAGCGATGCTGTCCCTATCTCCGGAAGTGTTGTAACAATGGGTACTTTTGACGGACTTCACCGTGGACACCAGGAAATAGTGAAACAGGTTGTTGTGAATGCAAAGAGTAAAAATGTTCGGTCAGTACTGATTACTTTTGATCCACACCCTAGGCATGTGCTGGATAGAGACAGCGATAAATTATCTCTTATCATGAATTTAGATGCGAAAATCTCTATCCTGAAAAAATATCAGGTAGACACGGTCTTAATTATTCCATTCACCCAGGATTTTTCTCAGCTTCCTGCAAAAGATTTTCTTGAAGATGTTGTCATAAACTATTTTCATCCCATCCACGTGATCGTGGGGTATGATCATCATTTTGGATATGAACGGGGCGGAAGCCCTGAGTTTATTCAGTCCTATTTATCAGATAAGGATATCCAGGTGGATGTTGTAACTCCTTTTACGGATGAAGGGGTTGTTATTTCCAGTTCACACATCCGGAAATTAATCCAGTCAGGATATATACGCCGGGCGAATTTTGAACTGGGATGGGTCTATGGATTTCGTGCAAAAGTAATTCACGGCAGCGGAAGGGGGAGAAGAATGACTTTTCCCACAGCAAATTTTGTTCCTATTGAAAAAGATCAGCTCCTTCCTGAGAATGGAGTGTACCTGACCCGGGGAAGAGTGAATGGAAACCAATTGTATGGAATGTGCAACCTTGGATTTCGGCCAACATTTGGTGAAAGAAATTTTGTAATGGAAGTACATTTTTTTGATTTAGATTCCGCCGATCTTTATTCAAAAGAAATTACCATTGAGTTTCTTGAAAGAATCCGTAATGAAAAGAAATTTACTTCTGAAAAAAAATTAATTGAACAATTAACAATAGATAGAGAGCACAGTCTAGATCTAATAAAAAAGTATAATTAGGAGAAAAAATGTCGCTGAGCACCAAAAAGAAAAAAGAAATTATTAATAAATTTGGTAAAAATAAGGACGATTCAGGGTCTACTGAGACTCAAGTTGCCCTTTTGACCCAGAGAGTACGTGATTTGACAGATCATGTGAATATTCATATTA
Source organism: Fidelibacterota bacterium (assembly GCA_003535775.1). Taxonomy (GTDB): domain Bacteria; phylum Fidelibacterota; class Marinisomatia; order Marinisomatales; family UBA8229; genus UBA8229. Next base: position 11,403 of record DPYO01000168.1, read on the forward strand.
AAGACAACCATTCCAGACATGGATTAGTGAAACTGGTTTCCCAGCGGAGAAGACTCATGAAATACCTGCAAAGAACCAATCCTGAATCTTATGTGGAATTAACTAATAAATTGAAAATAAGAAAGTAAATATACCTAATGAAAAAATATGAAATCGAACTAAACGGGAAACCCCTTTCTATCCAGACTGGCCAGGTTGCCAGGCAATCTTCCGGATCAGTCATTGTACAATACGGGGAAACAACGATCATTACAGCAGTGAATGCAGCAAAGACCATGAGAGAAGATATCGACTGGTTTCCTCTCCAGGTCGAGTACCGAGAACGGCACTACGCTGCCGGGAAAATCCCGGGAGGCTTTTTTAAGCGTGAAGCACGCCCCTCAGAACATGAAGTCCTCACCAGTCGGTTGACAGACCGTCCTATCCGGCCTTTGTTCCCAAAATCATTTAGATATGAAACCCAGGTGATGATTACAACCCTGTCAAGTGATGGAGAGAATATGGCAGACACCCTGGCAGGGGTGGGCGCTTCATGCGCTTTAATGATCTCTGATATTCCATGGAATGGCCCCATTGCCTCGGTGAGAGTCGGCAGGTGCAACGGGGAATTTGTTGTAAATCCAACCCGAAGCGAGATTACAGAGTCCGATGTGAATATCATTGTTTCCGGAAACGAACAGACGGTAGTCATGGTGGAAGGAGAAGCCAAAATGGTTTCGGAGGAGGATTTTCTCCTTGCACTTGAATTTGCCCATGGCTTTATAAAGCAGATTATAGATCTTCAGAAGAAGGTTGTTGCTGATTTTTCCGTTGTAAAAAGAGAGACACCTGCAGTTGATGAAAACAAAGAGTTGGAGAAATCTGTGGAATCTGCAGTAAAAGCAGATATTAGCAAAGCCATCCAGATCTCCGATAAATTGGAAAGAGAAAAAGCCGTCGAAGATATTCACAAAAAAGCCCTTAATGACCTGGAAGAATCATATCCTGAATCAGAACAGATGATTGATTCCTATGTGAGCGATCAGTTAAAGGAAGCCTTTCGGGAGCAAATCTTGGCACAGGGTGTCCGGAGCGACGGCAGAAAGAGCACTGATATTCGTCCCATCACCATAGAAACAGATTTTCTTCCAAGGACTCATGGATCCGCCCTGTTCACACGGGGAGAAACCCAGGCACTGGTCGTCCTGACACTGGGGAGCCCCAGGGACGAGCAGATTATTGACACCATGGATCTGGATGGGAAGAAAAACTTTATGCTTCATTACAACTTCCCTCCCTATTGCGTAGGTGAAACCGGCCGGATAGGATTTACCAGCCGACGAGAGATCGGGCACGGCCACCTGGCAGAACGTTCTTTGAAGCATACTCTTCCAGATTATGATGATTTTCCCTATACAATACGCCTGGTCTCTGAGATTATGGAATCCAATGGTTCCTCCTCCATGGCCACCATTTGCGGGGGGTCCCTAGCTCTTATAAGCGGAGGTGCACCAATCAAGGGGCATGTAGCCGGCATTGCCATGGGCCTCGTTACAGATGGAAAACGTCATGCAGTCTTGAGCGATATTCTGGGTTCTGAAGATCACCTGGGCGATATGGACTTTAAAGTAGCAGGAACACGGGAAGGGATCACAGCAATCCAGCTTGATCTGAAAATTGAAGGAATTTCATTTTCACTGCTGAAGGAGGCGCTGGCCCAGGCTAAGGCAGGACGCGAGCATATTCTGGACTTGATGTACGACGCAGTGTCTGAGCCCCAGACCATGTCTCAGTATGCTCCAAAGATACTTTCGATTCAGATTAATCCTGAAAAGATCGGCGGCCTCATTGGCCCGGGAGGCAAGAACATCAAGAAGATCATTGCGGACACAGAATGTGACGTAAATGTGGATGATGACGGGGTAGTCACTGTGGCTGGTTTAGACAGTGATAAATGCAATGATGCTATTGAATTGATCAAAGCCATTACTATGGATCCTGAAGTGGGGATGGAATTTGATGGAAAGGTGACCCGGTTAATGACCTTTGGCGCTTTTGTTGAAATTGCCCCCGGGAAGGAAGGACTTGTTCACATTTCCGAGCTGAATTGGGAGAGGACAGAGAAAGTGGAGGATGTCTGTAAGCCCGGTGACGCGATGACAGTAAAACTTATCAAAGTTGATGATACGGGACGCCTGGATTTCAGCAGGAAAGCCCTAATGGAAAAACCTGAAGGGTATAAGCCTCCGCCGCCAAGGGACAATGATTGGAAAAGAAATAAAGGCGGCCGTGACGGGAAACCATTCAGGAAGAAACGTTTCTAGTCTATTTTCATTACTTCCACTGTTTTTATTGTTCCAGTATTTTCACTCCAATAAAAAAATAACCTAAAACACAAGACGGTTATGCCAGCGGATTTTTCCTTGAACCAGAATGTCATAAACATGGAGTATGCAGTCCGGGGTCCTTTATACCACAAGGCATCAGAGTTGCGGAAGCAGGGGAAAACAGTTATTCCATGCAACATTGGCAACCCCCAAGCACTTGGACAAACACCAGTGAGCTTTTACCGGCAGGTTTTAAGTTTACTTGAATATCCCCCTTACATTAACCGAGAACGAACGCTAAAAGGGCAAATACAGCCTGATATGGAGAGCCAGGAATGGGTCTCGGACTACATTCTTGACTTAAGCGAAGATTTTCTTGTAAAAATGGAAACAGGCATGGGCGCTTATACGGACAGCAAGGGGCCCCCATTCATTCGGGAAGCAGTGTCCAGGTTTATCGATAAGAGGGACGGTATCATCCCTGGAAACGGCGTCCCCTCCATACCTGACCATATTTTTCTCACCGATGGAGCCAGCGAAGGTATAAAATCCATTTTAGAAGTTCTTATCTCTGATGAGAATGACGGGGTAATGATCCCCATCCCCACCTACCCGCTATACTCAGCAACGATCGCAAGGATTGGAGGCAGACAGGTCAATTACTACCCGGACGAAGAGACTGGATGGACGCTCAATAGGGACATCCTGGAGGAATCACTTGCAAAAGCACACAA
>DPYO01000221.1:0-3142 GCA_003535775.1 Fidelibacterota bacterium
AATAAAATATCTTTAGAACAAAACTAATGCGATAAGTTTCTACTTACCATTCATCATCTCCGTATTCTTCCAGGTATTGAGCCTCTGAATCCAACCAACTTTTATAGTCAGCTTCCGTATCTATGGTCAGGTATCCTCTCATTCTATAATGACCAAGTCCACATAGCTGGGCACAGACAATTTCCAATCCTTTACCTTTTCTTGGAGTATCAGCCATTTTTTGCAGATATTCTTCAGAAGTCATGGTTGCTTCAAAATGAACTGGAATACTCATTCCCGGGATTGCATCCTGACCAACGCGAAGTTCAGGAAGTTTAAAGCTATGAATAACATCCTTGGTTGAAAGATCTACCCGGATTTTTCTGTTAACGGGAATATGCATTTGATTTATGGTATAAAAATCATCTGATCCACCTACGCTTGAACGATCTAAACCAATGGGGTTTTCTTCTTCATCTACAAGATCAACTTTCGTTTCTCCAAAAATCCCATCCGCTCCCGGATAATGGATATTCCATGCAAATTGCTGTGCAATAACACGAATATGTACTGCTCCATCCTCTGCTGAATTGGGCACATCATTCACCCGGGATGCCCAGATTGGGAAAGCAAAACCAATCAGTAATACAATTTCAACGACGGCAATTGCAACTTCAAGGACAGAAGATAAATGAGACTTGACTCCATCGTGATCAGCTTTCGGACTTTTCGAAGCTCTAAACTTTACCAGTGATACGATAAAAAATGTTCCCCAACCCACAAACAGAAATAGCATTAACCAATGGGTTAATACAATTATTTCATCAATGCCTGGCCCGGCAGTTGATAAGTGAATGGGAAGCCCGTAATATTTTAAAAATTCTAACATTGGTTAATATACTCTATTTTGGGTACCTGAAGATTGAAGAACACAAGCCTTTGCTCTGTTTCGTAAAGAAATTATAGTAAACACAACTCCCATTAACACAGCAGAAATACACCCTAATAAAACAAATATGGCGTAGTTTAGTCCTTGAGTTGCAGGTGCATCCGGTGCGCCAAAACAGGTGGCACAGGCAAAGCCTATCTTTGGTATTGCCATAATGAGGACTGTAAAAAATATTCTCAACGAATTAATTATAGAGACCTGAATTTTTGAATTATGTGCCAACCATATATAACCAACCCACCTGATAAACACATGGAACTAATTCCAAGGACCATAGAAAACATCCCCGAAACTGAAGGATTCCTTATTTCATGATATCCATACCAGGCACAAAGCAAAATTGACAAAGAAATAAAAAAAATGTGGAATGTTTTAAGAGAAATCATCCTAACCGTGCCTGGTCAATGAATGAAGTCATTGGGATAAACATGAGAATAAAAAAGAAAACTGCAGTTAACATTAATATCCAGGTAATCAACGCTTTTTCAGAAATTAGATGCATAAAATAACTAGCTACTAATGACCCTTTAATAGAAGCAATAGTCAATGCAAGCAAAATCGCTTCACCTGAGCTCAAGTCCAAATATGATGCAGCAACAGTTACAACGGTCAAAGCAGCTAATGCTGCAAAAACCATCATATAAACTTTTATATGTTGCTGAATATCTTTTGTGTCATGATTCGTACTCATAATGAATTCTCTTAAAGCAGGTAAAGGACCGGGAACAGAAAAATCCACACTAAATCAACAAAATGCCAATATAATCCTGCAATTTCAATACGGTTTGTAAATTGGGCAGGTTGAGATTCCCACATTTTTCGTCCTGGGATCCATAAATAAAAAAGAACGATCATACCACCAATAATGTGTAATCCATGGAGACCCGTAAGGGTAAAATAAATTGCGAAAAATGTGTTAGTGCTTGGGAAAATATGGTGATCAAATTTTGCAGTATACTCTAAATATTTTATAACTAAAAATCCTAGAGCGCATAACAGGGTCAACCCCATATACAGTTTATATTTTTTGATATCCTGAAGTTTGAGAGAAGCCCAGGACATGACCATTGTCACACTTGAGGAAATCAAAATCAATGTATTGAGCGTTGCAAGAGGAATATTAAGTTCCTGACCCCACTCATGGAAAGCGCCATCGGGTGCACCAAATCGAAGAAAAATGTAAGCAGAAAATAAGCCTCCAAAGAGCATTACCTCAGATGCTAAAAATAACCAAATACCCAGCTTAGCATTAAACAGTCCGGTATCAGATCGTTCTTCTACTGTATAAGGAATATCCATAACCCTTTATCCTTTTTTTGGAACTGTTTGAGGAGTAAAATCTCTTTTCCGCCCCGGAACGCTATATTCATAAGCTTCGCGGTATACTTCGGGAATTTTTTCGAAATTAACATGAGGTAACGGTGGTGAAGGTGCTGTCCATTCCAGGGTAGTTGAATCCCAGGGATTTTTACCAACCTTTTCTCCAAATTTCATACTATAAAAAACATTGAAGATGAACGGAAGCTGTGCTAATCCAAGCAGCCATGCTGAAATAGACATAAATTCATTCCATTGCAGAACACCCGAAGCATGAGCGTATTCAAGTCCTCCATCCCAAAGTCGTCGTGAAACACCGGCTAATCCCTGGATAAACATTGGCATAAAAATACCATTCATAAAAATTAACGAAGGCCAGAAATGTAGTTTCCCCAGAAACTTGTTCATCTGACGACCCGTCATTTTTGGATACCAATAATAAATTCCAGCAAATAATCCAAAAATTGTCCCCGGCGCTACAACATAATGGAAATGACCAATAACATAGTACGTATCGTGAAGATAAATATCCGAAGCAGCAAATCCCAGCGGTAATCCTGTCAATCCTCCAATCCCAAACATGGGTAAAAATGCCAAAGCGAAAAGCATTGGTGTGTTAAATCGAATTGATGCACCCCACAATGATATAAACAAAGCTGATAAAATGATAACTGATGGAATCGAAATAATCATAGTGGTTGTCTGAAAAAAAGCGCTCATGGTTGTGCCCATCCCAGTAATAAACATATGATGTGCCCAAACTATGAAAGACATAAAACCCAGAAACACTACAGCAAAAACTAACGATTTGTAACCCCAGAGTGGTTTTCTTGTATTGTTAGCAATCACTTCAGAAACTATTCCCATTGCAGGTAAAATTAATACATACACTTCAGG
>DPYO01000221.1:3536-5009 GCA_003535775.1 Fidelibacterota bacterium
TCACCAGAGACTACAAGACCGCTTGGTAAAAAGAAACTTGTACCGGCGACACGATCCATAAGCTGCAGCACCGCAGCCGCTTCAAGCGGTGGAAATGCCAAAACTAAAAGAAATGACGTAACAAACTGAGACCACACAAAAAATGGAAGGCGCATCCACGACATTCCTGGAGCACGAAGCTGGACAATAGTTGTAATAATATTTATTGATCCCAAAAGAGAAGAGGTAATTAAAAATATCATCCCAATTAACCAAAGCGTTTGTCCCACTTCAATAACAGATAATGGAGGATAGGAAGTCCACCCCGATCTTGCAGCACCTTCAGCAGTGAAAAAACTGCTCATCATTATAATTCCGCCAACAAAATAGCTCCAGTAGCTTGCGGCATTTAATTTAGGGAATGCCATGTCTGGTGCACCAATCTGCAGGGGAACCAAATAGTTTCCGAATGCTCCAACTGCTAACGGGACAATTCCTAAAAAGATCATGATTGTACCATGCATGGCGCCTAATGAATTATAAATTTCCGGTAGTAAAATTCCATCCTCCCAAAAAATTGAGCCAACAAGGGGGACAGGTGACTCAGGATAAGCTAACTGCCAACGCATAATCATCATCAGCGTAAACCCAACCAACAGGAAAAACAATGCAGTAAAACCATATTGCAATCCTATAATTTTGTGATCAGTTGACCAGATATATTTTCTGTAGAAAGATTCGTCGTGGTGGGTATAACTGCTCATATAATTTCTTTAATGATTAGAAAAAGAACTATTACTCTGCTGGTCAAAAACTCTAACAATAGGCCCTTTCCATGCCGGTTAGAAAATTATTCAGGGCATGGAGTGCCACATCAACTGTTTCCAGGATTTCTTTTTGTATCTCTTCAGTATCGCTCACTTCAACCAGTAGTTTTCTCACAACTTCCCGGTGCCATTTATCGGCCTGCATATGAACAGTGAAAAACTTTAATATATTTTCGTCCTCTATTCCATAAAATTTCTGCAAACCTTCTTTTTTTGTTTCAGAAATTTCCGGCTGCATGGATTCATAACAATAAAGAGCAGCCAATCCGATGTGGTATTGCTCTGATTTTGATAGTTTGATAAAGGTATTCACTAATTCTTTTGTCTCATTTATGGCAATAGTTTGATTGACTTTATCCCGCGTATTACCCATTCCTTCGGCAAAACGCATCCAGAGCTCAGGATGGTTTTCGTTGCCCATTTCTTCATCAACCAGGTTTTCCAACAGCATCTGTCTGATATGAATATCTTCACAGTTGGCATGAATAGAAGACAGATAGCGGGGAAAATGAGATACATGCAAAAAATATTGGGCCGAGTATTCACGGATGGTTTCCACCGAGAGTTCACCTGCACTCCAGGCTTTATAAAAAGAATGATTCAGTAAATGTTTTTCCTGTATCCTGTTATCTATCTGATCAATGAAAAGCATATTCCCCTTATATTT
>DPYO01000069.1 GCA_003535775.1 Fidelibacterota bacterium
TTCCCCTCCAAACAGCCAGAGAATTAACACAACTAAAAACGATGTCAATGATGTGATTACAGTCCGACTCAGAGACTCATTGATGCTGTGATCAACAGTTTCTGCATAAGATTCTCTTTGCCTTTTTTTCACATTTTCGCGGATACGGTCGAAAATAACTATGGTATCATTCAGTGAATACCCAACGATAGTTAGAAAAGCAGCAATAATAGAAAGAGAAATCTCATACCCTAAGATGGAAAATATTCCTACTGTCACAACAATATCATGAACAAGAGCAGCGATGGCTCCAAGGGCGAATCTGAATTCAAACCGGATTGATATGTAGAGGAGGATTAACGCAAGTGCGGATATGACAGCCATAATGGCTTTCCCCCGTAATTCAGAGCCGATTTTTGGTCCTACTTTTTCTATAATTAAAATAAAATCCTTAGGCTCTGGAGGTACAAGTTCAGGAAATGTTTTATATATGTGGTTGATAACAGACTGGGCAAAATTGTCAGGCTCATCTTCCTGGTGTGAAATCCGAATTGAAATATTCGATGGATCTCCAAAACTTTTAATTTCTTCCTTGCTGAGATCAAAAGTTTGACCTTCAACATTCACCAGGGAAAGTGAGGTACGAACTTGTGTGATGTCAACTTCCTCATTGAAGGTGACCGCTATCATGGTCCCCCCTTTGAAGTCGATGCTCAGCTTTGGTCCTCCTTGAAAGACCAAGGATCCAATTCCTGCCAGGATTACAACCGCAGAGAGAACAAAAGCAAACCTTCTCTGGTCCATGAACTTTATATGGGTTTCTTTAATTAATCTCATATACTTAGCCTTTGAATGCCCTTGCGCTGGGCAAGTGTATTGAAAATTGTACGTGTCACAAAAATTGCCGTAAACATGCTGATAACTATTCCCCAGAACAGTACTGTTGCAAAACCCCGGATTGGCCCGGTACCGAATTGGTAGAGAACCAGGGCAGCAATAACGGTGGTTAGGTTCGCGTCAATAATTGTTGTCAGGGCACGGTCATATCCCCCATCAATAGCAGCTTTTGGTGATTTCCCTTTCCGGAGTTCTTCTCTGATTCGTTCAAAAATGATGACGTTGGCATCAATTGACATACCAACTGTCAGAATCAAAGCTGCAATTCCAGGCAAGGTCAACGTAGCTTGAAGAGATGCTAAAACTGCAAGAACAAGAAGTATATTCCAGATAAGAGCGAAATCAGCAATTAATCCCGCTATCTTGTAATAAAAAAGCATAAAAAGCAGAACCAGAGCCAACCCCACCAGAACAGACCAGGTACCTTTTTTTACAGAATCAGCACCCAGTGATGGTCCTACGATTCGTTCCTCAAGTATGTTAACCGGAGCAGGTAATGCACCTGCCCGGAGAACGATAGCAATATCTTTGGCTTCATTTATATCCGCAAACCCTTCAATCTGGGTTCCCCCCTGTGATATCTTTTCCCGAATGGATGGTGCCATATGAACTTTTTTATCAAGAACGATAGCAATTCTTCGGCCGATATTTGCACCTGTAATTCTTGACCATTGTTTTGTTCCGTCGTTATTCATATCTAGGAGTACCACGGGTTGCCCGCCTACCTGAGAACCCAGGCGTTCATTTGCTTCTTCAATAACAGCACCGGTGAGTTCTGGCTCCTTTTCCAGGTAATAAAGCCGGAAGATATTTTCTTGCTGTCCATCAATATTAGTAATTTGTTCAGAATCATTACTTTGGAGGAGCTGTCCATTTCCTGCATTGAGTCTTTCCTGTACTTCCGGCATATTAATAATTTTTTTCACAGCATAAACGTTTTTTTCCGGAATACCGATGTCTGTTCCAAAATTACGCAGGAGAGCAGAGAAAGGACGATCTTCGAAAAGGCGCTGATCTACAACAGCACTATCGGTTATATCTGCCTCTGTCTCACCAAACAGTTCACTTACTGAAATGGTTTTATCATCGCTGACTGGTGTCTCTTTAGCGGTTTCTTCATTCACTGTAATGGAATCTGCCGGTTCTGTATCTTCAGCCAGATCTTCAAGTGATTCGCTGCCTTTCAGGATTTTGTCAATACGTGTCAGAAGATCATTGGTTACCTCTGCATCCTTCACCAAAAAGAATTCAAGGAGGGCGGTACTTTGGAGCAGGGCACGGGCTCGTTCAGGATCCTGAATTCCTGCTAATTCAACAATAATCCGGTGTGCACCCTGTTTTTGGATAGTGGGTTCGGACACGCCGAATTGATCTACCCGGTTCCGCAGGATTTCGAGAACTCGGTTTATTGCATCATCTGCTTGTGCTTTCAGGTTGGTAATAATTTCATCGATGTTGGAACCATACTCATGATAATATCGGGGAAGACGGAGTTTGTGATCAGTAATTGCCTGCGTAAGCAGGACGAAAAAGTCTGCTTCCGGCTGATCCATTTTTTCAGTTACATCCTCCAATACCCGGTTTAGTTTTTCATCCCGGTTTAGGGCTAGGTTTGATATGAGAGCAGGCAGATCCACTTCCAGAACAATGTACATCCCGCCCTTTAGGTCCAA
>DPYO01000112.1:0-5050 GCA_003535775.1 Fidelibacterota bacterium
CCTTCCGGAGAGAAAGTCTGGATGTTTAACACACACCTATGGCATTATCCTTATGTGCCGTATCAGTTGATGAACGTTGACTATTACCAAGGAGACTCGATTGATCCGGACACTCCCAATACTGAGGCACAGGCAATTAATTCAGCACGAATTGCTCATGAAACTGAAATCACTAAAGTTTTATGGGATATCCAAAGTGTAATTGCCAGTGGCGAAACGATTTTTCTCACGGGAGATTTTAACGAACCGTCCCATCTCGACTGGACTAAAGAAGCTGCACAAGCAGGGCTCCATCCCCTCAAGGTGGCTTTCCCGACCTCAATACAGGTAACTGAAGCCGGGTTAAAGGATGCCTTCAGGCAGCTCTATCCTGACCCTGTGGCGGTTCCGGGTTTTACCTGGCCTGCTGGTACTTATCCGGAAACTCCTGATTCATCCGTTACTGATCCAGCAGACCGTATTGACTTTGTTTATTTCACAGGGAAAAAAGTGAAGGTGAAAAATGTTCAGCGTATTGGTGAGGCTTCAGAAACTTCGGATATTTCTTTCCCCAAATACCCTTCAGACCACAGAGCGGTGCTGGTAACCTTTGACCTTTAGGGTGCTTGAACCGATAAAAATTGGAGGGATATTCGAATTATGCACTGAACAGGTTAAAATCGGACAGTGGCAATAGAAGCATAAGTAAGAAGGACTAATTTAGTTTTGGTTTGGTACACTTAGGAAATAAGGTGAACTTATTAAATAGTAGGATAATAATCTTTTTCACCGGACGTGCCGAGAAGTGTTTTAACACGTTTTCTAAGGTTCAATATTCTTAAAAAACTGATTAAATTTTCATATGCTTACATTGAATTATCATCCATCTGAAAACTTTTTCTACGTAAATAAAACAACCTACAATAACCATCAAATACTTAAGTCATAATGATTTGATTTTTGCTTCACAGAACGAAGACTCTCCTCAAAAAATCTGCACCTTGATCAAGTGCTGTTATGGAAGCATCCAGCATGCGACTGTAGTGTAAAAATCCGTGAAGGACTCCTTGATGCAGATACAGTTCACATGGAACTCCTACTTTCTCTAGTAATGCGGCAAGTGTCGTGCTGTCATCCAGCAACGGATCCATATCTGAAACAATCAGACAAGACTGCGGCATGCCGTTTAAATCTGCACTCAAGACGTCCATTTTCGGATCCAGCAAATCTTCCTTAGAACGCAGATAAGAATCCTGGTAAAAAGCACGATTTTCTAAACTCAACCCATCTTCCGCTCCACCGAACAAGCGTGAAGAACATGAATCACGCAAACCGTACCAACCATAGTACAGCAGCAATCCGGACAAACTTTTTTTATAATTGAGGGCAGCCCCCATGCTCAAACTCGCTCCGGCAGAATCCCCACCGAGTGCAACACGTTCCGGATCAATGTTAAAAGCCGGATTGTCTTTACGCTGCAAATCTTGATTCAGCCATTTCAAAACTGACAATGTTTCCTCTATCGCAAAAGGAAATTTCTGTTCAGGAGATAATGAGTATTCCACTCCAATCACAGCACATCCAGAACGAAACGCCAGCTCACGCATAATACGGTCGTGAGTATCGATGCTGCCAAGCACAAATCCACCTCCATGGAGATACACCAGTACTGGCAAACATTGCTCAGGATCAGGATGATAAATACATATTGGAATAGCCCCCACCGGACCTTTAACCTGTGTATCTAAAATCGCGCTAAGTTGCGGACCTCCTGAATTCCAGAACTTCCGTTCCTTTGCATATAATTTTCGTATTTCCGTAAGCGGAGTTTCAGAAAATGAAAAAACCGGAACCAAGCTGGAACTTTTTTCCAAAACTTTTCGCATTTGTGAGTGAAGTTCGGACATTAAATTTCAATAGTTAAATGTGGCATTTTGAATACAATAATTAATAGATACTTAAAATAATAATTAATAGATAAATTTATTTGTTAACAAACATGGAAAAACTAAAATCTGGAAATTAATTTTTCTGAAACACATTTCTTAAATAAAACAAAATATTTATAAACTCCCGGAGACGCAGGGAAAAATTATAAATTAGATTATTTTTCTTCACAACAATAAACTTGCATTATAGTTTCCATTATTATAGTTTTTTAGAGATTGGGCCAATGAGTATTTATGCAATTGGCACAGGAGAGCCACTTAAAAAGAACCCTCATCATAGTTGTAAAATATTAGTATCTTACAGAATTTTAAGTTTTGTAATAGTAAAACATTCGCATCTCTCACTAATCCAGATTGTACAGCTGAATTCTCCAAAACCAAAATAATGTATGGACAAAAAAATGAACTCCATGCATTCTTTTTCTTATTTTAGTAATGAATCATGAATCCTGAGCTTTTAATTTCTACCAGAACCCGCAAAACTCCTTTCAGTAGTCGAGTAGCTGCTTGCGGAGCAAAGGCATATACAGTTTATAATCACATGCTTTTGCCTGCAGTTTTCCTTAGTCTCGAAGAAGATTATTGGCACCTGTGTGAAGCTGTTCAGGTTTGGGACGTGTCCTGCCAGCGTCAGATTGAAATCACCGGAAAAGATTCACAAAAACTAGTCCAGTTAATGACTCCTCGTGATCTATCACAAGCAGAATATGGCCAGTGTTTTTATGCTCCGCTATGTGACGAAAACGGAGGTATGATCAATGATCCCATTATCATTAAGCACAGTGAAGACCATTGGTGGCTCTCTATTGCAGACACAGACGTTATGCTCTGGGCCATGGGATTGGCCACAGGTTTCATCCTAGATGTACAAGTTTCCGAAGTGGAAATTTGGCCTCTGGCAGTGCAAGGCCCAAAAGCAGAGGAGTTAATTAAAAGAGTCTTTGGCGAGGAAATAAGAAAAATCAGGTTTTTTCATAGTAGAAAAATGAATTACGGTGGAAATGATTTTTTGGTAGCCCGTTCCGGCTGGAGTAAACAGGGTGGATTTGAGATTTACGTGAATGACGCTGAGCTCGGTGTACAACTTTGGGACGAACTTTTTTCTAAAGGTGTTGACCTTAATGTCAGGGCAGGCTGCCCCAACTTAATTGAACGAGTTGAGAGCGGTCTTCTTTCCTTTGGAGGAGACATGGGATACGACAACACACCTTTTGAATGCGGGCTTGATCAGTACGTCAGTCTGGAAGCAGACATCGAAAGCCTGAGCATCGATGCGCTACGCACCAGGCCAGTTAAAACCAGACTCATGGGACTTGTGATTGAGAAACAGGTTAAGCTGAAAGACTTGCGCCTGATGAATGATGGTAAAGTGATCGGTATGATCACTTCCAATACATGGTCACCTAAACATAGCGTACACCTTGCTTTTGCAAAGTGTGACATTGGATCAATTGCTGATGTTCAGGATCTTCATGTAAATTCATCCACTGGTGAAGTTCCAGCAAAAATTACGAAATTGCCTTTTAATTTTGAATTTCTTGGATTGTAAATTTCAAAAAGTTAAAAGAAGATCTAAGAATAAAATATGCTGAAGAGCATAAAAGTTTGTCCCATTATATTGAGATTGTTCTTATGAAAAAAGCTTACGAGGCACTTGCCAAAAATCCTGCCAATTACATCCCTTTGACACCAATCTCTTTTCTGCAACGTACTGCAGATATTTATGGTAAAAGGGAAGCAATAATTTACGGAGATAGAAGTTATAGCTGGGGTCAGTGTAATGAGCGCTGTTTGCGAATGGCCTCAAGTTTAACAGAACTTGGAATCAGCAAGGGAGATACAGTTGCGGTTTTGGCTTTCAATACTCCGGAAATGTTTGAAGCACACTTTTTTGTGCCTATGACGGGTGCGGTACTGAATACCATTAATACCAGGCTTGATGCGGAAACACTGGTCTATATCCTGGACTTTGGTGAGGTTAAAGCAATGGTTGTGGACCGTGAGCTATTGCCGTTGGCAAAAAGTGCTCTTCAAAAAACAAAGTCTAATCCCATCCTGATTTTGGTTGACGACGAAACGGCGGTGGATAAACCGGATGTGGAACTCGAGGTAATACATTACGAGGAACTGCTGAATTCAGGAGATCCAAAATTCAGTTATCCACCTTTAGATGATGAATGGCAGGCGCTTTCGTTGAACTACACTTCCGGAACTACCGGAAAGCCTAAGGGAGTGGTTTATCATCATCGTGGAGCATATCTCATGAGTATGGGTACCGCAGCGGGCTGGGAATTGACTAATCACCCGCGTTATTTGTATTCAGTTCCTATGTTTCACTGCAATGGTTGGGGGCACGCCTGGACCATGACATTGCTCGCTGCAACAGTTATTTGTATACGTACGTTCAGCCCAAAGCTGCTTTTCGACTTACTGGAGCAGCACGATGTTACACATTTTGGAGGAGCTCCTGTTGTACTGAATATGCTGGCTAACGCTCCTAAAGAAGAACAAAAACATTTTAAGCGTTCGATAAAAGTAATGACAGCGGGTGCTCCTCCGCCGGCAAAAGTTCTGGAAAGTATGACTGATTTTGGCTTTGACGTGATGCATGTTTACGGTCTAACTGAAACCTACGGACACATCCTTCTCTCGGCACCTCAAACAGAATGGCAGACAAAAAGCGAAGATCTACGTTCAGAACTTCTCTCGCGCCAGGGAGTTCGTTTCCCGATGATGGAAGAAGTGATTGTAATCGATCCTCAAACTCAACTACCGGTACCTGCAGACGGAAACACAATTGGTGAAATTGTCATGCGTGGAAATACCACGATGAAAGGTTATTTGAAGAACAAAAAAGCCACCGCTGAAGCATTTTCCGACGGCTGGTTTCACAGCGGTGATTTAGCTGTTGTGCATGAAGACGGTTACATCCAGATTAAGGATCGTGCAAAAGATATTATCATTTCAGGTGGTGAAAATATTTCATCAGTTGAAATAGAAAATGTTTTATATCAACATCCGGATATAAGTGAAGCCGCGGTTGTAGCAATGCAGGATGAAACCTGGGGGGAGGTGCCCTGTGCTTTCGTTGAGTTAAAAACAGGAAAAAACACTGATGCACA
>DPYO01000112.1:5435-10031 GCA_003535775.1 Fidelibacterota bacterium
ATTATTTTCGGCCCCCTGCCAAAAACCGCGACAGGCAAGATCCAAAAACATGAACTGCGTCAGCGGATAAAATGAGACACTCCAGTGGAATACCAAAAGTATTCTTGCTGAGTGGAAAGACTGGGTCCAGGGAAAAATCTTAAAAGAAGCTTAAGAAGATGGCACAACTATGCTGGCAATTGAAATGCTGGATAACAAGAACGGAAAAATAACACTGACCTAATATTTTGTACAACTTCAAAAATTAAAATGGGAGTTTCACTATTTTCCCACTGGCAATATTATTTTCAGGCATCTGCACAGCCACAATTTGACCCATCTTCCAAAACTCACGATCAATCAATGAAAGACCAACATTTGCTTCTAGACGTGGTGACCAAATTGCCGAAGTAATATCTCCCACTTTTTTATCACCTACCATAATTGGCCAAGGTGTTGAACAAGTAGTGCAGCGACCTCCGTTAAACAATACACCCCTAATTTGGCGTTTAATTCCCTCTGATAAAATATTTTGTAAACTTTTTAGGCCTATAAAATCAATTGATCCGTCTAACTTACAATATTTACCTAATCCAATTTCAAGTGGATTATTCTCACGCGTCATTTCATTTCCGTAACTGAATAACCCACCTTCAATACGCTCAATAAGATTTGGGCAGCCAGGTGATATGTTAAAACTTTGGCCTGTTTCCCAAATCATATCCCATAATTGTTCACCTAAATGACTGCCATTCAAGTAAATTTCAAATCCACCTTGTCTGGAGTATCCAGATCTTGCAATCAACTGCCTTGTTCCAGCAAAGTCAATCCAGTCAAATTTAAAAAATCCAATATCACGAACATTTTCACCAAAAATTTTTGCCAATAAATCTTCTGCTTTTGGGCCCTGAACAGCTAATGGTGAAACATCAGGTTCTTCAACAATAACATCCAATCCCATACCAATCGAAAGTCCTTTGGCATAAAGCAAAACATCAGAATCTGCTATCGAAAGCCAAAAATGATCTTCTGCCAACTTTAACAGGACAGGATCATTAATTAATCCACCATCAACATCTGTGATAGGGATATAAAGACATTGCCCAATCTTGGACGAACCGATATCTCTAGGTGTCATCCATTGGATTAATCTCCCCGCATCTGGACCTTTAATTTCTACCTGTCGTTGACAAGATACGTCCCATATTTGAACGTGAGTTCTGAGATGCCAATAATCCTCTTCAACAGTAGGTTGAAATGCTTTTGGTAAAAGCATATGATTAACAACCGAAAATCCTCGCACACCTACTTTTTCTATACGACTGGTATATGGTGTGCGCCGAATTCGGCGAGACATATTTAACCCATCTGACATTAACTTGACCACCAAACTGAATAACTGTTGGGACTAATAATGACTGGCATATGGTAATCTGCAGTAGGATCTGGCATTTTGAATCTTAAAACGACTTGATCCAAAATTTGGTTATATCCACGTTCAATCCAATAAGAACCCGTTTCAAAAACTAGTTCGTAGGTAGCAGTTGGATCTATATGCTCGGAACCTATCTTCTCATTAAGTCGACCGCCTTCATCCATTTTTGTCTCAAAAATCTTTTCCCCTCCAACTAGAGAAAACGTAACTTTTATTCCACGAGCATGAGTACCATCAGTTCCATTAAGAGTATGTGAAGTTAGAATAGCCATTATTCAATCGAAGCTTTATCACGTTTATCTGATGTTGCTGCCACAATCGGACTGATTACTCCCCTGCATTTAACGTTTATACAAGCTGTCTTTCCCGATTTCATTGCCCTTCGTAAAGCTGGGCCAATTTCTTCACGTTTAGTTACTAATTCTCCATAACCTCCAAGTCCTTCAAACATTGTATGAAATGGAATTTCGCGAAAATCTGTGGCAAAATGTTTTCCATTTGAAAACAATCTTTCTTGTTGCTGACTAATGCAATCCAGGCCCCCATTATTATCAATCACAACAGTGATGGGTAAGCCCTCCTGAAAAGCAACTTCAATTGACAATCCACCTGATAAAAAAGCTCCGTCACCACTAATGACGACTACATTTCTATCAGGATGCATATTTTTTGCGGATATGCCAAAACTAACACCAACTCCAAGTAAAGAGTAATTTCCCGGATGCAATATTCCACCTAATTTCTGGCCTTTCCATCCTGCAATATTTACGGCAATTTCTGACCAAAAGTGTGTGTTTCCACCGTCAAAAATCAACCAGTCATTTTCTCCCATCTCAGCCTGCACATCGAGGCTTAGCTGTAGAGGATGAATACGTTGATCTTCAACAGTCTCTTTTGCTATCTGTTCGCTCCATTCAGCAACCCAGTCCGCCCGTCGTGTCTTTTGTTGCTCAAACCAACCGCTCCATGTTCGATTTATACGGGTTAACTCTTGCAAAAATGCCCCAGGATCAGACAGTAAAACATCATCCGCTGCACGATTATAATTTAATTCTTCATGGCTGCCGTTAATACAAACCAATGTGGTAGTTTCTGGAAAAAATGGAGCATTACCAAAATTCATTTGGTTATCTAAGCGTCCACCGAGCATTAAAATTAAATCACTTTCGTGAATGGCCGGTTTTGATGGGTGATACTGATGAAAATCAGCCAAGCCCATATATGCCTCATTCTCCTCTCCCAAGAGCTTTTGATGATAAGGGACATTAAAAATAGGCATTTGTAAAGTCTTGCCAGCAGTTTCCAATAATTTCTCTGCACCAGACCACCAGATTCCATGTCCCCCTATGATCAATGGACGTTCTGCTTTTTGCACCAATTCTAGGACTCTAGATAACGAAGATGGGTCTGGCCAGGCACGCGGTATAGGGCGAGGTTTTCTATTATATGGACGCTCATCTAATCCAGCGTCTATAGCAAAACTTGAGAACATAATATCTACTGGCAAACTAATGTGAACAGGGCCAGAGTAGCCGGTAGTTGCGGCAGTCCATGCTCTATCAACAAATTCACTAATTCGTTCACCGTCATTTATACTAACAGAATACTTCGTTAAAGGGGCTGCTATTGCTACATCGTCAATTTCTTTAAAACCACCGGAACCTTGACGTTTCTGTGTAGAAGATCCTGTTATAAAAATAACCGGAGACCTCTCCCCCCAGGCTTCCAACATGGCTGGAACTGCATTGGCGAAGCCTTCTGGTCCAACCAAACAAACTGCTGGTTTACGGGTAATCCGTGCATGTCCATCTGCCAAATGACCTGCTACTTGTTCATGTGGGCAATTGATGACGGACATTTGGCATTCCATCATACCCTCAAGTGCTGGATTACAAAAACCACCAGCAAGAGTAAACACTTTGTCAATGCCCTTTTCTTTAAGAGCACGCGCTAAAAGTGATCCTCCACGAATATTTTTTTTGTTCATTCCTGACTCCTTGCCAATACAGAATTGTCTATTTCATAAATACCCTTCACACCAATTTGGGCCATTACAACATTTATATCTTCAGAAAATATCGATAATATTCTTTCAAGTCCGGCGCTACCTGCACCTGCTAAAGCATGCAATATTGGTCGTCCCAAAAAAGTAAAGTCCGCACCACTTGCCAGCGCTTTCACAATGTCACTCCCGTCCCTTATTCCACTATCAAATGCAATAGGATAATCCTTTCCTAATGCGTTGCGTATTAATGGTAAAACCGTGATTGGTGCTGGTGCACCATCTAATTGACGACCTCCGTGATTTGAAACCCAAACACCATCTATTCCTAATTTTTTAATTCTTTTAGCATCCTCAACAGACAAGATTCCCTTAACAATAATTTTACCTTTCCAAATAGAACGAAGTTGATTTAAAAAATCCCAATTTGCACCCATTCGATGTGCTGTACGGTCAAATTTTTCATCTTCATTTTGAAAAAGGACTGGCTTAGGAATCCCCGTAGCTAAGGTTCTTAATGACCAAAATGGGTGTATGGCCAGATCAATAAATTGACTTAATCCCATGTTAAAAGGTACCTGAAAACCATTACGAAGTTCCCTCATTCTTCTTGCAGTTTGAGGAACATCCACAGTTAAAATTAACGTCTTGTAGCCTATTGATTGTGCTTTTTGAGATAACTCCAAAGCCTTTTCAGTTCCAACGAATACATACAGTTGAAACCAACTGTTGTCACCCCCAGCAGCATGAACCTCTGCTAAACCAGTAGAAGTGGCTGCAGCTAAACCATGTGGGAAACTACGACTTTTTGCAGCTTTTGCCATCAAAATATCAGCATTTGGATATGTCAAATTACACATTCCCATAGGGGCAATGCCAAATGGTTGACTGTAATTGTTCCCCATGAACGATGTAGTAAGGTTACGCTCACTAACATCCACTAAAGCCCGCGGTAAAAGCTTAACATCGTCAAATGCGGTTAAATTCCCTTTTGATGAGATTTCTCTACCTGTAGCCCCTTCAATAAAATCATAAATTAATTTTGGTAGCCGACGGTGAGAAAGACTGCGCGCATCATTAGAGTCAAAAATTTTTTCTATATTTCCCATTGAATTGCTAATAGATTATAAATACGAATTAAATAGTAGCAAAGTAACAGACTTCAAAACATGTTGATATT
>DPYO01000065.1:0-2767 GCA_003535775.1 Fidelibacterota bacterium
GAATACAGCAAACTTCCTTCATCCGCAAGTTGGCGGAAAGGCCTGTTTTTTGTATCCGGAGTACAGCTTCCAAGATTTTGATACTGAAGATCCTGAATTAACATATCCCGGAACAGGAATTGTAAATAAGCTTGGATGAAATTACATACTTCTCCGGCTTTTTCAAACTAGGAATATCTTGTTTATTTAACGACCAAGCTCATCTGCCACAATGAAGCACGGCGGTATAGTGATCAGGTGCAGCATTTTGTTAGCCAGATTAAAAAATATCAATCATGCCTTAGCTTCATACCAAACAGCGGCCGGATCCATTTCAAGCGCTTGATCACATATTCATACAATGCCAGGCTGCCCCCGAAGGTTGCTGCAAAGATAAATACCAATTTTATAGTAGCAGGCAAGGCAGTGGGTATAATGAAATAAGAAAAAGCGTATTGTATGGGCATATGCACAATATAAACCGGGTAGACGGCTTTACTAAAATAAGACAGTTTTCGAGACGGTTTATTAAGGAAAGATGACCCATACCCAAAGATGGCCAGCATCCAGCAGATGGATTCTAAAGCTGTAAGGGCATGAGGGCCTTCTAATCCAAAGAGAAACAGCCTTACGAGGTAAAGCAGAATGGCCAATGCTAGTGCTATTGCCCGATCTATTTCCACTGCCTTCCAGAATGCGTTTCCAATAGATATAAACGTATATCCTAACATAAAGCAGACCATTCCCAGCCAAAATCCGTGAAGTGTCTTGGCATAGGAGGCAAAATATTCGGGGTTTACCAATACAGCTTCTACCGCAACTGGTAAGGCCAGCAGGAAAAGCCCTCCGCGAAACTTCATTATTTTTGAAAGAGCGCGAAAGAAAATATTCTCAGGACGGTTTTTGAGGTAGGTCAAAAAAGGAAGCAAGAGTAGTACATACAGGAAAATGTTTCCCAGGAACCATAAATGGCCATCATTCGGGAAGTATGCCCACCCGCTTACTTTTCCATAATGTAGCATTGCGATGTAAACACTGATGGGGCAAATAAAGAAGAAACCAAAAATCAATGGAATTAATAATCGAATGGTTCGGTCCTTTAAAAGCTGTTTCCAGTTCCTACGTTCCATGGCAAAGCGGACGCCCATTCCCGAGACTAAAAACAGGATTGGTATTCGCCAAATATTTATCAGGGACATGAATATCCACAGGCCTTCCAGTGAATCTTCATTCTGGATAAAAAAGATCATTGTGGCCCAGGGCTGAAAGCTGACCACCACGTGATACACAATCAGCAGGGCCAGGGCAAGGATCCTCAGCCAGTCGATGTCATATCGCCGCCATGAACTAATTGTTGGCTTAGCTGCGTCAAATGGTATCGATGTGTGATCGAGTTGTTGCAATAGTCACTCCTGCTATGGCTGAATTCGAAATAACCTTAAAGTTCAGCTACCGCTATGAAGCAATTATCAACTATTAGTTTGTCAGGATTGTTTATATAAAAAGAAGAATCCATCTTTTTTTGCTCCATTTGAATGATTTTGTATATATAGCTCTCATGGTAAAAAAAATGGTATATGGTAATGAAGACCTGCCAATGAAGTTTCAGTTTAAAGATTTGTGTGATATTCCTTCAAATTGAAATACAGGTTAACGAATTGAATGTCAATCAATTTTTGATAAAATCTATTGCTATAGAAAGATCGGTGGTGGGCAGGTTGCAGGCAAAATTTTCACAAATATATGCTGTCGTTTTTCCATCTATAGTTGTCTGGGATTCTATCCATGGAGCAAGGGTGGAAAGAACTGAATTTTTATTTGACATATCTTTGAAAAGAATAATTTTATTCGGTTCATAGTTTGAATTAACAGAAGTAAGAAATGCCATGGATTCCACCTGGTTTGAGTTTCCTACAATGACCACTTCTTTTGGGGAATCTGTTTCGAAGATATAGCCCAGTAACATCGCTGAAAATCCTCTGGGCGATCTTTCAATATCTTTTGAAAATATTTTCAAAATTGTATCGGCCATTCCAGCCCATTTCATATCACCGGTAATCCGCGCCAACCGGTGTAAAAGACCAACGGCAATGGAATTCCCGGAAGGGATTGCTCCATCATAACCTGTTTTTGCACGGGCGATAAGTTTTTCAGCATTTTTACTACCCAAAAAGAAACCGCCGTTTGCTCCGTCCCAAAAATTATTTACTAAAATATTTGACAGGTTTAATGCTTCCTGAAGATACACTTCTTCGAACCCTGCTTCGTACAGTTCAAGCAGCCCCCAAATGACGAACACATAATCATCCAGGTGAGCCTGAAGGCCCGCTTTACCCTGGCGATAACGTTTCAACAGGCGTCCATCTTTTGACCGGAGATTTTTTAGAATAAAGTCGGCCCCCTTTCGGGAAGCATCATAAAATTCAGGCGAATTTAAGGCAACAGCTCCTTTGGCAAAGGATGCGATCATAAGCCCATTCCAGTCTGTGAGTATCTTGTCATCTTTAAGGGGATGAATCCGTTTCTCCCGTACTTCAAAAAGGTTTTTTCTATGTTTTTCCATAAAATCAAAATCAACTTCTTCAACAGGGGTTTTTATATGAGGTATATTCCGAGCGATCTTCTGGCTGCTGGCTTCATCACGAAAATTGCCTTCGGGCATTATATTCAGGAGAGAACTAAACCTTTCACCTTCTTCAACTCCCAATATGGATTGGACTTCATCAATTGTCCATAGATAAAATTTCCCTTCTTCTCCCTCGCTGTCTGCATCTTCAGCAGAATAAAA
>DPYO01000065.1:3071-4609 GCA_003535775.1 Fidelibacterota bacterium
CTGTCTGCATCTTCAGCAGAATAAAAGCCCCCTTCAGGACTGGTCATATCCCTGAGAACATAGGTGTAGATTTCCCTGACTGTTCTTCCATAGTCTTCGTTACCCGTTATCTGAAAAGCTTCAAGATAGGCCATTGAGATCATTGCCTGGTCATAAAGCATTTTTTCAAAGTGAGGGAGAAGCCAGTTTTTATCAGTAGAGTATCGATGAAAACCAAACCCGATGTGATCCCAGATTCCTCCCTTCCTCATATTTTGGAGCGTTATTTCCACCATATTTAATGCTTCCTTGGATTTCGTCATGTGATGGTATCGTAGAAGAAAAAGAAGGTTATGGGGCGAAGGAAATTTTGGCGCTCTTCCAAACCCGCCCTTATCTGAATCAAATGTGTTTGTAAACTCACTATAAGTTTTGGTGAGTATTTCAGGGGTTAATGATTCTCCCTCAGTTTTTGAATTGGTTTGTCTAAGGTATTGTTTTATTCTATTAATACTGTCCGAAAGCTCCAGCTTTCGGTTTTTCCAGGCATCAGCCAACATTGGTAATAATTGTATCATGCCTCGTCGGTTGCCTTGGCCAGTTTTGGGGAAATAGGTTCCAGCAAAAAATGGTTCTTTATTGGGTGTCATGACAATTGTCAGGGGCCAGCCACCTCGTCCTGTCATTGCCTGGCATACTGACATATAAACATGATCAATCTCCGGCAGTTCTTCGCGGTCAACTTTAATACAAATAAAATTATCGTTCATAAGTTGTGCCACTTCTTCATCTTCAAAGGATTCGTGTTCCATCACATGGCACCAGTGACAGGTGGAATATCCAATGGAAAGGAAGATTGGTTTGTCACGTTTTCTTGCTTCTTGAAAAGCTTCTTCGCCCCAGGGATACCAATCTACAGGATTATTAGCATGCTGTAGTAAATAAGGACTGGATTCTTGGGAAAGTCTGTTCATGTGTTCACCTGAATGTTTTGTGCTTGGTTTTGATCCTGCATCCGATGAGCAAGCGATAAATAATGCCAATACAAGGATGGAGGGTTTGGGTAATGT
This sequence comes from Fidelibacterota bacterium, assembly GCA_003535775.1. Lineage (GTDB taxonomy): Bacteria > Fidelibacterota > Marinisomatia > Marinisomatales > UBA8229 > UBA8229. The sequence continues at coordinate 4,121 of DPYO01000065.1, forward strand.
TTGTTTCATGGATACCTTAGAAATTTGAGGATAAATCGTATAAGTTTACAATCTTAATTACAATCCTCATAGATTAAATACTAACGGTTTTAACCGAAATCATCCTAATTTTTAGGTGCCAGAACAATAATTAATAAACCTGTATATCAAATGCTAATGATCAGCCTAAGGAATTAAAATGCTTTACCTCACAATCATTTTGATTTATTTATTCCTGCTGATCGGTGTAGGGATATATAAATCCAAAAAGATTAAGACACAGGCAGACTTTGCTGTGGCTGGAAGGACTCTATCCCCGTGGATATTGGTAGGCACTATGCTTGCCACGTGGATTGGGACCGGATCCATTCTGGGCAACGCCGGAAAGACTTACGAAACAGGAATGGCGGCCTTAATCCTGCCCATCGGCGGAACATTAGGAATAATATTGCTGACCCGCATTGCCGGAAAAGTCCGCAGTTATGAAAAATTCACCGTGCCGGAAATTAT
>DPYO01000065.1:4992-8064 GCA_003535775.1 Fidelibacterota bacterium
GCCTATATGGTCATTGTAAGCTATCAATACAACGCCGGCGGTGCAGTCTTATCTACCATTTTGACCGATGAAGCAGGTAAAACTTTGATATCTGCGGAGACGGCCACAATCATTGCTGCTGTATTCATTATCGCTTATACCATGCTGGCGGGGTTGGTGAGCGTGGCCTACACGGACGTTGGTAATGGTATTATTATGACCATTTCACTGTTGATTGCATTTCCTATCCTGTGGTTTAAGGCAGGTGGTTGGAGCGGCATGGAAGTGGCTTTTACGGGCATGGGCAAGAGTCAGCATATGCAGTTCTTTGGCGTTTATTCAGGGCTGGACATTATCAATTTCTGTCTGCCACCCTTTTTGTTGATCCTGGGCGATGCTAATATGTATCAGCGCTTCTTTGCCAGTAAAGATGCTGAAGGCGCTCGTTCTGCAACTATAATCCTTGTGTTCGTCGTGCTTATAATTGAATTACTCATTATTGCCTCTGCCTGGGTCAGCGCCTCCATGATCCCTGATGCGGAAGTAGGTAAACACGTCTTGATCTATGCCGCCCACCGGTTTTTACCTCCCTTTTTGGGGGCTATCATGATGACCACTATGGTAGGCATCATCATTTCCACAGCGGACTCCTATTTATTAGTGCCGGCCACCACGCTGATGCGCGATATCTATCTTAATTATATCAACCCTAAAGCATCGGAGAAAAAGATCGTCCTCTTGAGCCGGTTGCTGGTATTGGCCTTGGGCATTGTGGCCTTTATTGTTTCTAAAGGATTTGCGGAATCAGAAGGCTTTTTCGAACGGGCTCTTTACGCCTATACCATTTATGGTGCGGCCATCACCCCGGCCCTGGTAGCAGCTATGTTTTGGAAAGCTGCCACCAAAGAAGGCGCTGTGGCTTCAATTCTTTCCGGGACGGTCGTTACGCTGTTATGGAAAGAAGCACCAAACTTGTGGACGTGGCTTCCGGCGGGCATTTATGGCTCCGTGGATGAAGTGTTACCAGCCATCTGCTGCTCGGTCATTGCCCTGGTGGGTGTGAGTTTGATTACGAAGAGAAAGAGTTAAACTTTTTCTGCGAGTGGGGGATTATTTTTCTGTAGCTGGGACTTATTTGGATTTAAATCCCGCCGATAGTATTCGAACGTTTTGCCTGTATCTTGCCAATTATCTACCCGGTTAACAATTTTTATTTCTCCAGAAAATCGGGAGGAAACTCCTAGTATGACGTGTCCTGTAATGTAGCGGATTGAAAGACGTTTTTTAGCCCAACTCAGATACACACGCTTCAACATTTTCGCGTATCCATTATTCTTATATTGGGCCATAATCAAAAAAGCATACGTATAAAGGGTATTCTCTTTCCCAAAATTTTCATCAAGGCGTGCCCATGGTTCATGGCTCAACTCTTCAAGGGGAACCCCGATTATGTATCCAATGATATTTCCCCGGTAGCGGACAATAAAGGGTAAGGAGCCCGGTTTATTAAAGTATTTTTGTATGGTTGTTTTTGTGAGAACTGCTTTTTCTCCATACTGACTTTTTAGATGTTTAGAGATTTCGATTAAGGTGGGATAATCACCTTGACCAACGTGTTCGAGCAGTTCAATTTGGAATACTCCGCTTGAGGCGATTACACGGGTTTTGGATGTAGATTCAGTGCTAAAAGATAGTTGATTCACAGACGAAATCTACAACGATGGATTCAATCAGGGTAACTTGAAACTTGAATAAAAATACAATTTTTCCTGTATCGGAATGGATAAAATAATTTTCTCTGTGTCCCCTGTGGAAATATAGCGGTAAATTATTTTTATGAAATCTTTTAATTCACATTTGGAAGAACGGATTCTTGAAAAGAATTCACATCTGTGTGTGGGGCTGGATATAGCCGTTGAATCATTCCCAGGTGCTGACCCCGACCTTGATTTTCTAAAGGCTCACGCTAAAAAGGTTATTGATGCTACAAGGGAGTTAGCTGTGGCATATAAGCCAAATTTTGGTTTTTTTGAACGGTGGGGAAGCAAAGGATTTGAATGGCTGGAGGAAACACTGGATTACATCGGAAATGAGCACATCCTAGTTGCAGATGCGAAAAGAGGAGACATCGGAAATACTGCAAAGCAATATGCAAAATCTGTGTTTGATTACTTTGGGTTCGATGCGGTCACAGTGAATCCGTACATGGGTTCAGATGCAATTCACCCTTTCATCTCTCGACCGGAAAAGGGAGCATTTATTCTTTGCAGGACCTCCAATCCTTCCGCAGGTGAACTGCAGGACCAGGAAACACTTTCCGGCTTATTGTATGAAAACGTTGCACAATGTGCTGTCCGGTTGAACGGAAATGATAATATCGGTCTGGTTGTCGGTGCAACGGTTCCCCAAGAAATCCAGCATATTCGTGAGCTTGCACCGGATTTGCCATTTTTACTGCCAGGGATCGGTGCTCAGGGAGGGGACCTGGAAAAAAGCATGAGGTACGGGAATTCAAACGGAGTGGCTTTGATCAATATTTCCCGTGGAATTTGCTTTGCTGGTGATTTGAGCGAAAATGCAATACGTAAAGCTGCAGAAAATTATTTAAACCAAATAAGGAAATTCAGTAATGAATTCTGAAAATATCATACAGAATTTTCGTAAAACCGGAGCATTGCTGGATGGTCATTTTTTGTTAACAAGCGGTCGCCATAGTGATAAATATTTTGAAAAATTTTCATTGCTTAGCCAACCGAAAATAGTAGCAGAATTATGCGATTCAATTGCAAAATATTTCAAGGATGAAAAGGTAGAAATTGTTGTAGGTGCGGCAACTGGAGGAATAGTATTAGCTTATGAATTGGGGAAAAAATTAGACACAAGCGGGATATTTTCAGAACGTGTTGATGGAATTATGACGTTTAAAAGAGGGTTCTCTTTGTCAAAAGGTCAAAGGGTATTACTGGTAGATGATGTTGTTACTACTGGAGGGTCAGTATTCGAATTAATCAAATTAGTAAAAACTTTGGAAGCCGAAATTGTTGGAATAGGAATCGTGTTTGACCGGACTGGTGGAGAAATAGATTTTGGATT
>DPYO01000065.1:8470-9223 GCA_003535775.1 Fidelibacterota bacterium
CAAAGAGGGCGCACAGGAAAGTAAATTATTTTCAATAAATTGGAGGAACACAATGAAAAATACATTAATGATGATCGTCATGTTAACCTTATTTGTGAGTGAAGGTTGTACTCAGAATAAGAAAACAGACCAAAATAAAAATGAATCAAACCCTGCATCTGAAAAGGTAGATAAAATGAGCAAAACGCCCCAAAAGGAAAATGGATACCTTGTTGTCTTGGAAACATCTTTAGGATCAATTGAAATTGAATTGAACAAAGAAAAAGCGCCAATTACAGTAGAGAATTTTTTGAATTACGTCATGTCCGGAGCCTATGATGGTACTGTATTTCATCGTGTAATTGATGGATTTATGATTCAAGGGGGAGGATTTACTACTGATGGTAAAAAGAAGTCAACTAATCCTCCGATCAAACTGGAATCAAATAATGGATTATTAAATGAAGTAGGGACCATTGCAATGGCGAGGACAAATATCCCTGACAGTGCAACCAACCAGTTTTTTATAAATTTAAAAGATAATAGTTTTTTGAATTATTCTCCTACCAGCCCTGGTTATGCTGTCTTTGGAAAAGTAGTGAAAGGAATGGATATAATAAATAATATAAAACGAGTAAAAACTTCAGTTAAAAATGGAATGAAGGATTGGCCTGTTGATGATGTATTGATCAAAAAGGTGTTTTTGAAAAAATAACATTATCTAATGTTTAAAAAGGGGAAACAAACCATTGGTATAGCACTTGGCGGTGGAGG
>DPYO01000065.1:9604-10401 GCA_003535775.1 Fidelibacterota bacterium
ATCAGGTTCGACCGGATAGTAGGGACTAGCGCAGGTGCTGTGGTTGGAGCCATGTATGCCGCTACCATGGACCCTGAATGGATTGAACAAAGATTCAAGGATTTCCTTGTCAGCGAAAATTTCAAAAATCTTGGAACAGATCGCATGGTGAAGGATAGAGATCCCCATTCACCTATGAGCCAGATAGCAAAAAGAGTTCGTGATCAATTTGTTCTTATTATGTCTCTGAATAAGACTTTTATTCTCAAAAAAGAGCGTCTGAAAAATGCTTTTAGTTTCTTATTACCAGTAAAGACATTCGAAGAATTGAAAATTTCTCTTCAGGTAACTGCAACAGACATCCAAACGGGAGAATATCAGATATATTCTTCAGGGGATTTACTAGAGGCAGTCGTTCAAAGCGGATCAATTCCAGGCTATACAGAGCCTACCTATTCTGGAGATAAAATAATTGTCGATGGTGGTGTGGGGTTACCCAACCCGGTATCAATATTAAAACCTTTGGTAGATTTTACAATCGCAGTTGATGTCAAAAGAACAATTGTCCCCGATTTAGCTGATTTAAACATTTATGAGATTCTTCAAAGATCCGAACTCATAGGATATACAAAATTTTTGGATCATCTTTTAAAAGAGTCTGATTTTGTTATTAAACCAAACACAATGAACCTACACTGGTCACAATTTAATTACTTTAATGAGCTTTTAGAGAATGGGAGAAAATCTGCTGAAGAAAACTTGTCAGCTTTGAAAAAGAAAATCTCCAGGAATAAATCTCCATCTTATCGTTTGAAACA
>DPYO01000222.1:0-145 GCA_003535775.1 Fidelibacterota bacterium
TGATAATACAAATCCGGTATTTATTCATCTTGGCTATAATGGTTGGCAGGAGGTGGATGATTATGACATGGCATTTGATCCGGGCTTGGGTGCTGGCTGGTTTTCGTATATCTATTCTATACCTGAAGAGGCAGAGACCATAGAT
>DPYO01000222.1:360-4613 GCA_003535775.1 Fidelibacterota bacterium
TCTGGTTGGATTGGATGCGAGAATAATCAAATTTGTGATTATGCAATGACCTATGAGCCAGGATTGGACAATGGATGGTGGTCATATGTATATGAAATTCCTGAAGAGGCAGAGACCATAGATTTTGTATTTACAGACCTTCTGGATAACTGGGATAATAATGGAGGAATCGGCATTGACTGGCATATCAGCCTGAATTATTACTGGACCCCGTTTAATCCCGGACCCAACAACAACATTGATATTGTATTAAATAATGTAACTTTTGGCGGTTCCATCGTCTGGGCAGTGAATGATGGAAATGGGTTTGATATGCCTATATCTTCATATTGGTCAGAAGGAACCACTGAAGTATCCAACCTTCCCTGGCAGCTTAATTATGTTGGTAGCTGGGTTTTGTCTCCACTCTCTGAAAATGGTACTGACAGTTATCACGCCTTGCTTGGTCCTTTTAATGCGGGAGAACAGATCATTCAATCAATTAAATATGTAATTTTATGGGAAGACGGCAGTTGGGATGTAGGCAGTAACGATCAGATTATATTTTATGATATCTATTTTGATTATACAGCAGGTGATGATGACCCGTTTATATTTTTTCAATCCCCTACTGAAGGAACTGTGATTAATCCTCCTGTAACTTTTACTACTTTGGGGGATGCACAAATTGTAGAGTACTGGATTGATGGGGAGATGATCGGTTCTGATAATAGTATCCCATTTCAAGTGATTTGGGACCCCATGGAAGGATTGTTCGGAGATTACCAGGTTGCAGCCCGGGCAGAAGGGTCAAATGGTAATATTTCATTTACATTTTTAAATATTTCTCTGAATTATGAAATATATAACGCTGCTGTACCGGATGGTTCAGATGACGGCCTTAATCTAAGCGGCAGTGATGTAGTGATTACTCTCTATGCTCCAGATAAGGAATATGTTGCCCTGAAAGGCAATTGGAATAGTGAGTATCCTCATGGTGAACTCATGAATTATGATAATGGTACATGGTGGTATGAGACTAGCTTAAATTTAGGTGAATACAGCTACCAATTTAATGTTGAAGGTGTAAAGGATATTGCGGATCCATGGTCCAAAGATGTAATATGGGTTGACCCCAATGGTGGATGGGAAACTGGATACTATGAACATGCGTTATCAGTATTCGATGTGGGTTCAGATTTATATGAATGGGAAAATGAGACATTTGTTAGGCCTGAACAGAATGAAGTAGTGATTTATGAACTGCATATTGGGGATTTTATGAGTGATGGAGAAAATCATGGTACATTTAATGATGTAACAGCCAAGATTGAATCTGGTTATTTTAATGATCTAGGAATTAATGCTATTGAACTGATGCCGGTAAATGAATTTGAGGGCGCTTACAGCTGGGGCTATAATCCCTCCTTCTATATGGCACCGGAAACATCTTATGGAACTCCTGATGAACTGAAAGCTTTGATTGATGCTGCTCATCAAAATGGTATCGCAGTGCTGATGGATGTGGTATTTGACCATTTATGGGGTTCATCGCCGCTCTTTCAACTCTATCAACCCCCCAATAACTATGAATGGGATGCACATGATTATGACAATTGCCCCTATTTTCAGGATAACGGATTTGAGTGGGAATGGGGCTATAAACTGGATCACTGGAAAGAGCGGACCCGAAAACATATAGATGATGTACTGTACCACTGGATTAATGAATATCATATGGATGGCTTCCGTTTCGATTATACACAAGGTATTGGCTGGGATAATGAGAGTCAGTTTGGTTCTAATCATTATGCCAATATGTTAAGTTCAGATGATCCTACACTAATTCTAGTTGCAGAAGAAGACAATGCCTATCAGATCAGTAATTCTGGATTTGATGCAGGATGGGATTACAGCTTTCACCATATGATGTTTGCTAATCTTACCAGTATTAATTATGAAGGACATATTTTTGGTGACATTGCTGATTTAGCCGGTCACATAGATGCATACAGCCAGGGATATTCAGACCATACTGGCGCACTAAATTATATTGAAAGTCATGATGAAACCCGAATTGTTACCGAATGCGTGGAATATCAAGGCTATGAGGATGAAGAAGCCTATGGCATATCTACTTTAGGTATGGTGGTGCTTATGACAGCCGAGGGAACACCCATGATTTATCAAGGACAGGAATTTGGGCAGAATAGTAATGATTCCCACTTAGATCCGGCACCTGTTCAGTGGGGAAATTTGGATTCAGGAATTGGTCAAAACCTTTTTGAAAACTACGCCGCACTCATAGATTTGCGTGTGAACAGGAATGCCCTGAAAGATAATAATTTAGTAGTAAAATCTCAATTGCCTTCCCAAAAATCCATTATTTACTGGAGGGTTTCTGGCGAAGATGAATTTGTTATTGCGGCAAATTTTGATGATAATGATCAGTATCTCAATATTGAATTTCCACATTCTGGTGAATGGTATAATGTATTGGAGGGCGGCAGTATCAATATTGAATCTAACTGGTGCGGTAATTGTATGGTCCCAGCAAAGACTGCCTATTTGTATACCTCTTATCTGGGTGAGGAAGAATGCTTGGAGGGAGATATTACGGAGGATGGCTTTGTAAATGTTCTGGATGTTGTCACTTTGGTGAATCATATTTTACATGGTACTGAATTAACGGGATGCGGATTAATTGCTGCTGATCTTAACCAGGATGGAGTCATAAATATTCTCGATGTGGTTACTCTGGTTAATATGATACTTAATTAATAATGAGCCGTATTGAGATAACCAACGTTTCAAAAAAGTTCGGATCTGCATTGGTTTTAGATCAAATAAATCTTACAGCTGATGAGGGTGAATTTCTGGTGTTGGTGGGGGCTTCCGGCTGCGGAAAATCCACTTTATTACGTCTTATTGCCGGATTAGAAACTCCTGATACGGGCAGCATTTCGATTGATGGTAAGTCAATGTTAGATACCTCTCCGTCTCAGCGGGATGTTGCTATGGTATTCCAAAATTATGCTCTGTATCCCCATCTCTCCGTATATGATAATATGGCCTTTGGACTTAGGCAAAAAAAGGTGCCGGAAACAGTGATTGACACAAAAATCCGTGAGACTGGGGAAATATTACAAATTGAGCAATTATTTGAGAGAAAACCCAAAGCCTTATCTGGAGGGCAAAGGCAGAGGGTTGCATTAGGCAGGGCCATGGTGAGGGACCCCAAAGTATTTCTGTTTGATGAACCCCTATCAAATCTGGATGCCAAACTCCGGCAGGAAATGAGACTGGAGATAAAGAAATTACATGGTTTGTTAAAAACTACCATGGTATATGTAACCCATGACCAGACCGAGGCTATGACCATGGGAGATCGAATTGCTATTATGAGTAACGGAATTATAGAACAAATTGATAAGCCTGAAAATATTTATAGCAGTCCTAAAAATAAATTTGTGGCTTCCTTTATTGGCATGCCCCAGATGAATTTTATTGAAGGTAATATAAATGCTGAAAATGGGCAGTTTGAATTTATAAATAATGATTTCAATTTTAAACTGGAGAAAACCCATCCTTCAAATTCCAGCTTGAAAGATAAGATGAAGGTAACCATGGGAATCCGCCCTGAAGATATTCATGATAATCTATTTGCGGAGATTAAAAATAATGCCAATACCATTTCTGCAGAGGTAGAAATGGTGGAGAATATGGGCTCTCATAAGGTGGTACATTTTAAAACAGGTAGTGTTGGATTCAGCGCTGAGCTGCGAAATTTTAATGAAAACAGCCAACAAGTTGATCTGATTTTTGATATGAATAAATCGCATTTTTTTGATGCGAATAATGGAGGAAGTATTGAATGAAGCATAGAATGATGAAATTTTTCATTGGCATTATAATGGGTTCAAATTTTCTATTGGCAGTTGATGTGACTTTTCAAGTGGATATGCAAAATGAGGATACCTCTAACGGGGTCTTTCTGGTTGGATATTGGGATTGGACATTTCATCAAATGTCAAACATTGGCGGTGATTTATATACCTATACCTATTCATTTTCCGGTCCAGTAGATACCCACCAGTATTGGTTTGCTACGGGTGATGGATGGGGTGATGTTGAAATTATAACCCGTGAAATTATAACCCCATCTTCAAATACAACTCTACCAGTTGTCTGTTTTAACTCATTTGAAGAGTGCCCTGATGATATTGAGTTTAATGTTAGTCTCTCATTTATTGACGAAAATGAATCCTGGGATA
>DPYO01000163.1 GCA_003535775.1 Fidelibacterota bacterium
GTGCAGCCTTCAAGATAACTGACATAACTGCCCTCATCTGCTATAATAAGAGTCCGTTCAAATTGCCCGGTGTTTGCTGCATTGATCCTGAAATAGGTTGACAGTTCCATAGGACAGCGAACTCCTTTTGGGATGTATACAAATGATCCATCGCTGAAAACTGCGGAATTCAGCGCAGCAAAAAAATTATCAGTCATCGGCACAACTGATCCAAGATATTTTTTCACAAGATTTGGATGGTTAAGAACTGCCTCTGAGAATGGACAGAAAATAATGCCGTGTTTTTCCAGGTCTTTTTTAAATGTTGTGACAACAGAAACGCTGTCAAATACAGCATCCACCGCAACGCCTGCTAACATTTTCTGCTCTTGCAGGGGAATCCCCAATTTGTTATAGGTCTCCAGTAATTCCGGGTCAACTTCATCCAGGCTTTTTAATTCTTTTTTTTCCTTAGGCGCAGAATAGTAACTAATTGACTGATAATCAATAGATGGATAGGTTATATGTGCCCAGGAAGGGTTTTTCATTTTTTTCCAGTTTTTGTATGACTTTAATCGCCAGTCTCTGAGCCAGTCCGGTTCACCTTTTTTTGCGGAAATAACCCGAATTACATCTTCATTTAACCCCGGGGGGATTGTTTCCTGCTCAATATCCGTGACAAATCCATATTTATAATCCTGGCTGATGGCTTCATCAATAATAGTGTTTTCTTTTTTCAATGTGTCCTTCATTTCATTCATATCAAATTTCCTGCTTCATTTTAAATCCCGGTAATCTCTGATAATCTCAAATTATCAAACATCGATATAATAGCATCATTTACACGGTTGATGGGTTTACGGATATTACAAATATCAAGCTGTACACAGTTTGTATCGATGGAACAATCCATAATTCCGATCGGCCCTTCCAAAATATTAATTAATGCTGTCAAATTCATCTCATCCAGTGATTTTTTCAATCTATATCCTCCATGGGCACCTTGAATAGCTTCCAGAATATCATGTTTTGCTAATTCCTGGAGTATTTTAGCTAGTAGCTGTAGAGGAATCCGATGGGTTTCAGCGATTTCCTTAGTGCTCACAATTTTTTCTGTAGCTTGTCCCTGGATGTGCCTCAGGGCAATAAGAGCATATTCTAATTTGCGGGTTAATTTAAGCATATCCGATAATTTTAGTCGTATTTAATATAATGGGAAAAAATATAGAATACAAGTGACAATTTGTATGGTTTCATACATTACTACTCATGCTTAAAAAAAGCCTTCAGGAATCTAAAGGCTTTTTAATGAAAGCAGGTTTATATCGGTTTGCAGCCCGTTTCCAGGCTTCTATCTCCATTCAAAGATACGATCTTATATAGTTTTTAGCATTGCTTCCACTTGATCACAGGTATTGCGCACGCCGGCCACAGATTTTGCCAGCGCTTCTTTTTCGGCAGAATTCAAGTCAGCTTCGATAACTTTGGCCACGCCGTCTTTGTTCAGTATTGCAGGTACTCCTACGAACAAACCGTTTACCCCGTATTCGCCTTCCAGCAATGCGCAGGTGGCAATGATCTTGTTTTTGTCGTAAATGATCGCTTCGGCCATATCCAATGCTGCCCAGGCAGGAGACACGAAGGCGGAACCAATCCCCATTAAACCAACAACTTCGCCACCTGCTTTACGGGTGCGTGCTTCGATTGCCTCCAAAGCTTCCTTGGATACGAATTTCTCCACTGGCATACCGCCAACGCGGCAGCATGACCGGATTGGAACCATATTGTCCCCGTGTCCGCCTAAAACAAGGGCTTCAATGTTTTCCACCGATACTCCAGCTTCCTGAGCCACGAAGTATCGGTAGCGGCCGCTGTCCAACTGACCGGCCATACCCATCAATTTATTTTTCGGGGGTTGCAAAATCTTATACAACGTATAAACTATCGCATCCAGCGGATTTGCGATCGAAATAATGGTCGCATCCGGACAATACTTCTGAATACCTTCAGCCACTGACTTGGTAATCTTGATGTTGGTCTGCAAAAGTTCTTCGCGGGTGGGAATCGTACCGTCAGGGCGCTTGGTCCGCGGAACGCCGGCCGTATTGATCACGATTTCCGAACCTTCCAGGACGTTGAATTCTTTCCCGGCGTCGTAATGAATATCGGTGGAGATGGTCGGTGCCCCTTCAGCAATGTCCAGCGCCTTGCCTTTGGCTAAATCCGGGGGTTTTATATCCATGAAACCGATCCTCTTGGCCAAACGTCTTTTCGCCGCTTCGGCAAAGAGAACCCCACCGATATTTCCTCCGCCAATCAAACCAAGCTTGTTTATGGCCATGGTATTTCTCCTTTTATAATTTTGTACGTTGTTCCTGTGTGAAGAATCAATCACACATTAGTTTTTAGTACATTATCTGAGTGAATTTAGATAATGCAAGTTGACCTGCATTGGTCTACCATCATTGAATATTTTCTTTAACCCATTTTGTGCTCACTGACTTTGGCCGTGTAAGCGGTGTTTCTAGGGCTCTGTTTAGGATTAATTGCGATAACATTCCCATGGTTCGAGATACGGAGAACAGTACGGTATAGTATTGGAATTCCGTAAGACCGTAATAATAAAGCAATGCCCCAGAGCCGGCATCAACATTGGGCCAGAAGTTTGCAATTGGAGCTTTGCCTGCATCAACCCGTTCTTTTGAAAAAGCCTCAAGTACTTTCGGCACTACGTTGAACACACGGTCTACAGTCATGAATACGGGATCATCCGCCAGATACTGTTTCCCGAACTCAATGAAACCGGTAAAACGCGGATCGGTTACCCGCAATACAGCATGTCCATATCCGGGAATTACTTTCCCCGCCCGGAGAGTCTTGAACGCCATTTCTTCTATCTGTTCTTCCGATGGAGTTCCTCCAAATTTGTCCATGACTTCCAGCACCCATCCCAGGCATTCCTGGTTCGCTAAGCCATGAAGCGGTCCCGATAATCCATTCAGTCCTGCAGACACTGAATAGAACGCATCCGAAAGCGCTGACCCAACAGTATGACAGGTATTTGCACTCACATTACCACCCTCATGATCACAATGGAACATGAGGTAGAGCCTGATAAGTCTGGCAAAGTTACCTGTCGGGTCGTTGATTCCAAGCATTTTTGCGTAATTAGCTCCCCAGTCCAAACCCTTATCGTACGGGATGGGATCGCCTTTTTTATACCGAATACGGTACATTCCAGCTGCCATACCCGGCAATACACCAAGCAATCTCAGTGCATCTTCAAGCATGGGTTCCCAGTACTCAGTTTTCCGCATACCTTCAGTATATCTTCTCCGGTATTCAGATTCTCTTTCCATGACAAGTATCCCGGTATCCAACATGCACATTGGATGTGAATCCTCAGGCATCGCCTTCAGAACATTCCATACGTAACCGGGGACTTCACTTCGGTCTGCCAAGTCTTTCTGAAGGGCGGCTGTGGCTGCTTTATCAGGTTTTTCGCCAGTGAGTAACAAATAAAACACTTCTTCAGGCAATAATTCCTTGATTGTTAAAAGCGGATGACCACGAATAATCAACCCTTTATTCGGTTCAACAACGGAAGTGTCACAGATCATACCCTTAATACCACGCATTCCACCAAAAGCCTGGGCGACAGTTACATCAGCAATCTTCTTTTTTCCGTAAGTAGAGAGAACTTCCTTTCTTTCTTCTCTCCAGGCTGGAATCATTTCTTTCAGCTTATCCTGTAACTTCATTGTTATTTTCCTCTTCTATTCTTATAATTTGAGTGCCCGTACATTACAAACAAACGTCAACTTTAATATCATCGGGATTTGAAATAAAATGAAATCTATTTTGGCATTATCTAGTGTTGCTGTTGCATGTTAAGAAGGCTCGTTCTATTGGGACTTTCTTATTAATGGTATAAGTAATGGTTATAGAATGAAAGGCACCTTTAATTGATAGTAATAGTTTTTTTTCTACGCATACTGTCGCTGAATTTACTCTGTTTTCTCCTTCATTCGAAACTATGAAAGTGCTAATTGATAAGGAATACAATAAACTGGGAAGAGATTTTTTTCTGTATCATGGCATTTCAAATACGATTTGTCATATTCAAATATGCAATGTAGTTAT
>DPYO01000132.1:0-585 GCA_003535775.1 Fidelibacterota bacterium
TTTCCCCTTTCAGGAAAAGGACAAAATATCAAAGCAGAGGGGATTTTTCAAAAATTAGATTTTACTTATGAACAAGCTATGAGCCGGAAGATTCACTTTGCCGAGGAAAAAGGAATCACATTACATCCTGACTCTGTTCATATCACACCGGAGGATTTGACAAGTTACCGTGTGTATGTCAGTGGCGCCGTTATTGAGTGAATTGAAATGATAATCAGCTACACAGGGATTGAGCTTCCGGAGGGAAAAGTCAAGTATCATGACCCAGTCCTTAAAGCATTGGTTGAAAAGGATAATCCCAAAAAAGTATCGCCAATGTTCTTTGAATTTATAAAAGAGGATTTCCCTAATTCTTTTGCCATCGTGATTCCAGAATCAAATCTTTTAGACCTCTTAATTCTTGATATGGAAAAAATAGAAACCAGACTCTCTCGATCATCAAGTGACAATGAAATAAATATTTTAAATAAATGTATGGATGTCCTTGAAAAAGAAAAACCACTTTGCGATATTGAATTTGATGAGCCTGAAAAAGATTTAATGAAGGAATTAGCACCATTCAGTTTAAAACCGGTTGCACTAATA
>DPYO01000132.1:1005-6045 GCA_003535775.1 Fidelibacterota bacterium
AAAGAGTCCCATGCCTGGTTTGTACCGCAGGGAACAGAAATCATTTCCTGTGCCGGTAAGATTCATTCAGACCTGGCCCGTGGTTTTATAAAGGGCGATGTAGTCAGTTATCAGGATTATTTACATCACCATAATTTTAATGAATGTAAAGCCAAAGGCGTTGCGAAAACTGTAGAAAAAAATTATGTCGTTCAACCTAATGAGATAATTGAAATCAGGTTTAATGTCTGAAAATTGAAACGTATTATTGTTTTCTTTCTACTATGTAAAGAATGTTTTTTTTCTGATTCAAGACATCATTTATTCTGAAAAATCTTATTTTCATTGATAGGGTGCATCCCAACTGCGGAAAAATAAGAAAATATTTTATAATAACATTTAAATGAAAATAATAAGTAAAAATCCCTCTTAACCCGTTTTTACTAGATGATTATTAAATTATGCATAGGAGTTGATAATTCTTATTAACTTTATCAGCTAAAGGTAATCCACCAACTTAATTGGAAGGAAAAGCATATATGCAGAAGCAAGATAAACAACGGAATGGCTTTACCATGATTGAAATTATGGTGGTCGTGGTCATTATCGCTATTCTGGCAGCTTTCGCGGTGCCAATTTACATTGATTACGTTGAAAGCGCCCGCGCCTCGGAAGCAAAATCCGTTATAAGCAGTATCTCCAATGCATCCGTAATGTTCTATCAGTCTAATGGTGAATGGCCATCATCGGTGGATGATCTTGAACGTGCAGGACAATTGGACCTGGAGCTTTCCACCAAACTTAAATGGCAGTTTGAATTACAGCTGCCGGAATTAGTAACTGCTACCAGCACAGAGGAAATGGGTGGTGGTGCAGGAAAAGTCATCCAGTACAATAGAGAATTGGGGAAATACACAGGATACGGAACACCAGAAGAAGAATAAATGAATTCAACTGTAGATATCAACGAGTTGTTGAATTATGCTTTGGAGAGTGGTGCTTCTGACTTGCACCTGAGTGTGGGATCAAAACCGATGGTACGGATCGATGGAAGCATAAAACCTCTCAACTTAGATATATTAACTCGGGATTTAATGACATCTATCCTTCCCCAGGTTATGAACGCAGAACAAATTAAAAAGTTTGAACAGGAGAAGGAAATTGACTTTTCAACCAAACTGGATAACAAAGGACGTTTTCGGGTAAATTTCTTCAACCAGCTGAAAGGAATAGCTGGTGTTTTTAGAACAATCCCTGAGGTGATCCGCGGCTTTGAAGAATTGGGTATTCCACCAGTGTTAAAAGATTTAACTCTTATGGATCATGGGCTCATTTTACTGACAGGACCTACTGGTTCAGGGAAAAGCACTACACTGGCAACTATGGTGAACTATATTAATGAAAATCGTGCCTGTCACATAATCACGATAGAAGACCCTGTAGAGTATTTTCATTCATCTAAAGAAAGCCTTATAAACCAAAGGGAGCTGGGGACAAATACCCATAGTTTTTCCAATGCCCTTCGGGCTGCTTTGAGAGAAGATCCAGATGTAATATTAGTGGGAGAGATGCGGGACCTGGAAACAATTTCTCTGGCTCTTACTGCATCGGAGACTGGACATCTGGTTATGTCAACCCTGCATACAGGAAGTGCCGTCAAAGCAATTGATCGTATTATTGATATGTATCCCGAAGGACAGAAAACTCAAATTAGGGCTATGATGTCTGAAAGTTTGGAAGCGGTTATTGCCCAGAAACTGCTTCCTAGAAAAGATGGTGAAGGCCGTATTCCGGCGTGTGAGGTGCTGATCTCCTCCACCGCAGTACGAAACCTGATCCGTGAAGACCGGATTTACCAAATTCCTTCTTTGATTCAATCCGGCGGAACTGAAGGGATGCAGGCAATGGATCAGGACCTCCAGCGATTGGTTTCACAAGGATTGGTTGAACGATCTGTAGCCCAGGGGATTGCTGAAAATCCGAAACTATTTCAATCTAATATTCTGTAGTCTGGTAAATGTATTTATCTTTGTATAAAAAACTTTTTTTGAAATTCAGGGAATTGAATAGAGAATCAAATCCGAAAGAAGATATTTATCATTTCACACCAGGTGTTTCTTCAGGTTTTACTTTTATCGAAGTGATGGTTGCCGTGGTGATCATATCTATCACAGCAATTGGAATAATGCATGGTACCGTGCATTCCAGAGGGATGTTGCGATCCCTGGAACTCCGGGAGCGGGCTACGGAAGAACTGACCAACTACATGGAATACTGGCAAGGCCGGGTAGCTGATGATAGACTGAGTATGGTTGAGAAAGCTGGAGATAATCTCGGCAAACAGATTTACCTTGTGGGAAACAGCAATTCGAATTTAAAAGTCCCTGCCAAGCTGTATTATAATCTTGTAAAACAGAATTCCAAATATAATAGCCCCGTGTACAATGCTTATAAAATTAAAGTCTGGATAACTTGGCAAGACTATTTTCTTCAGGAAAACGATCCTTATTATGGAGATGTAGTTCACGAACGAATCTTAGAAACTGTGATGATAGCTTATAACTAATGAAAAAATCACAAAAAATAAACGGGTTTACATTGGTGGAAATGAGCGCAACGATCGTTGTCATTGGAATTATTGGGCTGGGTTTAATTATGACATTACGGACCACCTTTCTTCACTACAGCACCGATTATGTACGCCAGGAGATTCGTCAGTATGGAAATATAGTAATGAGAGAGTTGAATGAAAAAATAAACAATGCTCAACAGGTTAGTTTTGGTGTCCATCAAAATGGTTTTGCACTTATTCGAATTTGGGATAGCTCCTCCAATCCAGTTCCTTCGGAAACCATCAGAGCAAATAGTGATGAAGGGATATTGATTAATAATTCGCCTCTTATGGGAGGAACATTTCAGTTACCCACAGTAGGCCGTTTCCGGGATAACGATCAGCACAGGGTGTCACTTATTGATTTTACATGGAGTCAAGAAACGGATCCAAGACCATCCTTGAACAACTTTAACAATAATATGATAACAATAGAATTAACTATACAATTAGATAGCGATGTACTTACTGATGAAGAAACCGTAGCCGAAGAATTTTATTTTAGTAAATCTGTGTTTGTAGCAAATAACTACATCCAAACACTATGAAAAAGAAGTTTCATAACAGTTCAGGTTCTGTTGCCCCACTTGCAATATTGTTTACATTTTTAAGTATGTTATTGATAGTTGCCTATTTGGGTCAAAGCTCTACGATAGCCTCAATGGAAAAATATCGGTTTGCCGAACTTCGGGCTCAATATGTTGCGGAAGCAGGGTTAAACCGTGAAGCGGTAGATTATTTGCCTTACCTAGATGCTGACACCACAGTCCTTGTAGGTAAGCAGGGAATGGAATTTGGAGAAGACCAGGATGGAAATCCACTTGGCGTTTATAAAAATATTTCCTGTTATACCCAATTGATGGATGGTTCAACCCGCAAGGAATTTGTAGCAAAAAGCACAGGTGAAGTGACTTATGCTTCCACAGTAGGATCGACGGTAACCGTGCAAAAAACTGTTTTTATGTCCATGGTTCCTTCCGGCTTTGAGGAATTCATGTATTTTACCAATGATGAAGAGCCTTTTGGACCAAATCCATCGTCCTTTGTGAGTTTTGGAGATGGTGATGAACTGGAGGGACGTGTCCATACCAATAGCCCCTCGGTTACTTTTAGTGAATGGGGATGCCCTGAATTTACCGGTTCATTTACTGTCACTGAACCCATCTCCTATGAAGGAGATACATCCTGCCTGGAAGAGATGGAAGACGAAGACGGTGTTTCAATAATAGATACTGTTGAATCAATTATATTCCCGCCGGATAATTCTATCGGCATTTTGAAGGCAAATGCCACAAGGGTATTCACTGCTGATGACATGATCACTTTTTCCCCTGCCCAGAAAGACACTCTCATTATGACCGAGATTGAATTTGATGAATCAGGTGGATTTTGGGCTACCCAGTGGTGGTATCTGGTGCCACCGGTAGTAGAAGATGCCGGTACAAGTATAGGATTTTATTATGATAGTACCGATGCTGGATTCCCGCCTGTTGAGGTAAATTCTTTACGCCTTGTCCGTGACGACCCAAGTCTACCCGGCATTCAATATACTTTAGATGCCTATGTTCCAGGAAATGATTACAATCAAGCGCTTGCATTATTGGTGAGCTCTAATGATATTAACGGTAATCCTGCTGATGATATGAGCACATTTGCATCAGGTGATTTGGTGTCTATCGAATCAGAAGATACAGATAAGAAAGTTGAATTTACGATCCAAAGTCCGGTACCTCCTGGCGGTTTCCCCCCCGTATGGACATTACCGATTGATTTTTTTTCCCCTATAAGTTATGATGGCCCACCTGGCATCGGATTATTGGAGGATGAATCTGTCACTCTATCCCGCCAGGGGAGTTCTGGCACCCTAAATGCTGATGTTCCCTTTAATGAATATCAATATTTTCATAATCATTCAGAGCCAACTGGGTTTGGTAATCCAGATGATAATACAATATGCCAGGCAAATGGTTTTCAGCATTTCGATTTTCGTTATTGGCTATGCATTAACCGCTATAATGTTGATGGCTGTTATGAGGATCTCAATGGAAATGGGGAATATGATGAAAACGATGATAAATCCTTTGTGCTGTTTCAACGAACTTTCTTTCCCTATTCAGGGCCTGAAGTTATCTATATTAAGGGAGGCCAGGTCTTGGTCCACGGTACTGTTAAGGGAGCCTACACTGTAGTGACAGATTATGCGACCGAATACCGCCGACATGATAATCCAAATATTGTTGATCAGATTTGGGGAAACATCTGGCTCATAGACGATATCAGATATGAAGATTCCAATACAAGTGGATATTATTTGACAGATGGAGCAGTCATTCAACCTGAAGATGGCGGAACAGACAATGTTTTGGGTTTGGTAGCAGGGGGAAGTGTCATCCTTGCGAATACCACACCGAACGGAGCAAAGAATAGAGGTACCACTGGCCCAAATAATA
>DPYO01000087.1 GCA_003535775.1 Fidelibacterota bacterium
AGATCAAGCTGTAGGGTCTGGTCATGGCGGGATGGACTTTTTTATACTGCGGGCATTTGTGGAATCACTAAAACGGAATGTATCTCCACCCATTGATGTTTACGATGCTGTGAGCATGAGTGTCATTTGTCCCTTGTCGGAAAAATCAATTCGACTGAATAGTGCTTCTGTAGAAATTCCCGATTTTACCCGTGGAAAATGGAAAACAAATAAACCAATTTTTGGAGTTAATGATCAGTCATGATTCTTTCAGCCCTAGACTGGATTATCGTCAGCGCTTATTTCGCAATTTCTTTAGCGGTTGGTATCTGGGCGTCTAAACAGGCAGGAGAAGATACCAAATCCTTTTTCCTGGCTGGGCGTAATATGCCCTGGTGGTTGTTGGGTGTCAGTATGGTTGCTACCACATTTTCCACCGATACGCCGAACCTGGTAACAGATCTTGTTCGCCAGAATGGTGTTTCAGGAAACTGGGTCTGGTGGGCGTTTTTGCTTACGGGAATGCTGACGGTTTTTGTTTATGCAAAGCTTTGGCACCGTTCCGGCGTGCTCACCGATATCGAATTTTATGAACTCCGTTACAGTGGGAAGGCTGCTGCCTTCCTGCGGGGTTTTCGGGCGTTGTATCTGGGACTGGTATTTAATGTGTTGGTTATGGGTGCTGTGAGTTTGGCTGCCGTGAAATTCGGGGAAATCGTTTTGGGATTACCCGGTTGGGTGACCCTGGTAATAGCCTGTTCCATTACACTGGCATATTCGGCATTGGGAGGGCTCAAAGCTGTAATTATTACAGATTTTGTCCAATTCACGCTGGCAATGATCGGTTCCATGTGGGGAATGTTTTATATACTGGGACTGCCTGAAATCGGCGGTTTATCCAGTCTTATCACCCACGAGAATGTAGCAGACAAACTTTCCCTTATCCCCGACCTGTCCGATCCCAATGTGTGGGTACCGGTTTTGCTTGTACCTCTTTCTGTCCAATGGTGGGCCAGTTATTATCCCGGGGCAGAGCCTGGCGGCGGTGGGTATATTGCCCAGCGCATGTTTTCTGCAAAGGATGAATCCAATGCGGTGGGTGCTGCTTTTTTATTCAACGTCGCCCATTACGCACTGAGACCATGGCCATGGATTTTAATTGCTCTTGCATCTCTAATTGTATTTCCAGAATTATCGGATATTCAAAAAGCTTTCCCTAACCTTCCAGCGGATAAACTGGGCCACGATGTAGCCTATCCTGCCATGTTGACTTTACTCCCGTCCGGGCTTTTGGGATTGGTTGCAGCATCTCTCATTGCTGCATTCATGAGCACCATGAGTACCCAATTAAACCTGGGCGCCAGTTACCTGGTGAATGATTTTTATCACCGCTTCATTAAAAAGGATGCATCAGAAAAACAGCTTGTCACGGCGGGGAGATTATTTACAGTGGTTTCCATCATTTTGGGTGGCGGTCTGGGTCTTGTGCTCACCAGCGCCGGACAGGCATTTACATTATTACTCATGATCGGTGCTGGCACTGGGATGATCTACATCCTGCGCTGGTTCTGGTGGCGGATCAATGCCTACACCGAGATAGTCGCGATGGTGAGTTCCATCATCATTGCAGGATATTTCAGCTTTGGTGAATCTACTTTAGAAGGATGGGAAAAGATTGTGATCGGAGCTGTACTCACTACAATAGTGTGGATTGTTGCCACCTATTTCACCCCTCCGGATGATGACGAAACACTCAGGAGTTTTGTTAAGAAAGTCAATCCCGGTGGACCCGGGTGGACAAAATATTCTGATGGTGTTTCAGCTGAGCCCTGGCCGGTTCCTAAAGGTATTCTGTCCATGATATTCGGTTGTGTTGCTGTTTATGGATTTCTTTTAGGGGCTGGGCAATTTATCTATGGGGAAATTGGTTCCGGAGTGCTGATTTTTGGATTGGGCGTATTCGCTTCATTTGGATTATTTAAAACATGGAACTAAGCACTCCCGGTCGAATTTGTCTCTTCGGTGAGCACCAGGATTATCTTGGTCTACCTGTCATTCCCATGGCCATTTCACTTCGGGCACGGTTTATCGGTGAGAACCGGTCAGACAGGAAATTTCTCATTAATAAACCGGATTTAAATGAAGTGGACTCCTTTTCATTGGATGACCTGAAGTACACAAAACCACGGGATTATTTCAAAAGCGGTGTCAGGGCATGTTTGAATGAAGGACTTACATTCTCCAACGGGTTTGAATGTGAACTTACTAGCGAAATTCCTATGAAAGCCGGGACAGGAAGTTCTTCCGCTATCACGGTGAGCTGGATTCATTTTTTATCACAAATGGCTGATGAACCAGCGGACTGGGATCAGCAAAAAATTGGCTCATTGGCTTACACAGCGGAAGTGGTGGAATTCAACGAACCAGGGGGTATGATGGACCAGTACTCTACAGCTCTGGGAGATCTCATTTATATTGAGTCTGAACCTGAGATTTCGATTAAATCTTTGAAACCAAATTTGGGTACATTTGTACTGGGAGATTCCTGTGAGCCAAAGGATACAATGGAAATTCTTCAGCGCTGTGGAGATTCTCGATTGGCAATTTTGGAGAAAATAAAGTCGCAGAATTCAGATTTTAATTTACATAATTTTGAATTGGAAGAAATCAGTTGGTGTGATTTAAATAAAGATGAAACTACTTTATTCTCTGGAACAATTCAAAATCGGGATCTTTTAAGAAAGGCTCTGCCAGAACTTAAAAAAGCTGAACCCGATCATGAAAAGATTGGTCATCTTTTATCTGAACATCATTCTATCCTGAGGGATGTGCTGAAAGTCAGCACTCCCAAGATCGAAACGATGCTGGATGCAGCCATGAATGCCGGTGCATTGGGTGGAAAGATTAATGGTTCAGGCGGGGGCGGATGCATGTTTGCGTATGCTCCTGATAATCCGGGAAAAGTTAAAAAAGCAATCAAAAAATCCGGAGGGAAAGCGTACATAATACATTCTGATATGGGGACAAGGATTGATTAATTTAAAACAGTATGATGATAGTTTATTTGAATTTGTTTTAAAAGCGAATAATATGAATAAACCAAAAGTAAGAGCAGTAGATAAGAAAGAACTTCAATCTCTTGTTGATCAAGCTAATTATTGTAAGGTTGCA
>DPYO01000133.1 GCA_003535775.1 Fidelibacterota bacterium
CGGCGGCTTGCCGGTCCTTAAATTATTCTTTCGGCCTTTTAGAATTAATTATGTTTTTGAATGCTTTAACATCATCCGGTTTTTCTGTTTTATGAATCATCCGGTGACAATTGGAGCATAAGACAGCAAAATCCAATTTGGGGTCCAGTTTCACAACCTGCGCCTCAAACAAAGAAATAGGAACTAAATGGTGCGCTTCAATAAAATCTTTGCCAATTTCCCCATATTTTTCCGCAAAATTAAAACCGCATCCCTGGCAGATATATCCGTGGGCTTTAATTGCCGCTTTTGACAGGTTGCGATTTTTTTCTACCCGCCAATGTTGCCTGAATTTCCATAAATCTTCCTCCGTCTTACCCAGATTCTCGTTATAGTCGCCAATATGCAGGGACTCCACCGCCGTTTCATTTGAGCTGAGAAATCGGTAATGCTCCATCATATCTTGAAAATCCAGGATCAACTCTTCCTCTGTGGGTAAATCCTCCTTCTCATAATATTTTGCAAAAATATTTCCAGCTTCATAAAAGGAAGCCAAGTCGGTTGTGGTTCCTTTTGCCAAATCAATGTCTGTGAAAGGAAACCGATTAGGCAGACCTCCAATTTGAGCTCTGAAATCGGATGCTTTTATTTTAAGGACTTCTTTAGGGTTTTCTTTATATTTTTGTTTAATTTCAGTCACACCTTGATTGAGGGAAAGATAGACGCCCTTCATATCCTCGCGAAATAAATAAAAAGGGAAATACCCTGTTTGCGCTGTTTCCGTAATCAGGATATCGAAAACAGCTACCCAGGGGCATCGAGCCCAATTCCCCTGTCCCGCAGAGCCTTGCACCAGATAACCTTCTGAATGTGTGATGAATGTTTTTAATTGGTTCGGCAAGGTGTGTCTTATAAAATCTGCCAGGGGATGGCCTTTAAGAGGTTCCTTTTGAGCTTTCTCATAGGCATTGAGAACGAGCGCGATCGAATCTCTTAGGGAAAAGTCCATAAAAACATTTTCCTGTTTGGCGTTTTGGGAGATGACGGGGATTATAGCAAAAATTGACAATTTTCGGCGCCTGAACTAGAGTCGTTCGGCATCCTTTAATGAAATCAAGGTTAAAGCGCATCTGTAAAAACTATTTTTTGGCCATGAGCGACCCTTATTTTATAAGGGTCTGCGAGTTGCTTGCGAGAAAAGTACCGAATAAATAGAGATCTCTTGAGCATATTGATTTTTTAATTGTAAGAAGATCTGATTGTATTTTTGTTTGTGGAAAGGTAAGGAACTTAATGAAGCAGTTTCCTAATTGGATTTGGCGGAAACTTTGAGAGGTCAAAATGGTCAAGGTATTGGGTGTGTTTATTTTTGTGGGAATTATGCTGGCCTTCATGATCTTCAGCACGCCGGTGACGAGGTTAGGCTCGGGATTTTTGATCGGAGACGGGCAGCACGTTTTCACCTATCACGATTTGGTGAAAGAAGCTGAATTATTAAATGTCAAATTTCCCAACGAAGACGATATCGAAGCGAATATTATATTTAGCGATCCCGCCAGTAACCTGGCGATCCTGAAATTGAAAGAAGTGCCGAAAGTAGATGCCCTGCCGCTGGTTCTAAGCGCAAACGGATTGAGTCCGCTTAATGAATCGGTATTCACCTTGGGATACCCGTGGACGAACACGATGGAAGACCAGCATAAGTTGATCGAAGGAACAGCCCTGGCCGATACAGCGTTGATTAATTTAAAGATGGATCTGGACCCGGTGCATAGCGGGAGCCCATTGTTCAATATGAAGCAGGAGGTAGTAGGGATGGTGTTGTTGGAGGTCCATGCGAAGTCCGTCTTTCCCGTGGAAGGGTCGCATCATTTTGCCATCCCAAAATTGTTGCTGGACAATGCCATGAAGGCGGGTAAAATGGATAAAATTATTCGACCGGTCCAGAATCTTTCGAGAGAACCATTCATCTTAAAATCGAGAAACAATATTGTTCTGATTGAGGCAAGATAAATGCAACCCAGTGACGGAACCTATATCCTGTATGGAGCTTTATTTCTCGTCATTTTCGTGGGCCTGCTATTCAATTTTTCAAAATTCCTCGGTTCTTCCAAAAACTTCCCGCCGCCTAAAGATAAGAAGGAGGAGTGAACCTAGCCCGCATGTTGCATGAGTATTGCCATAAAGAAAAGGCCTTGCCCCGTTAGCTTTGGGTGTGGAGACTAATTTTTGTAATTAAGGTGAATCCCTTCTTCCTCTATACACTGTTGCAGAATTTCAGCTTCAACCCTTTCATAAAAAGCCAGTCTTTGCTCATGGGTCCATTTAGCTTGCTTGCTGGCTTCTATCGCATCCAACATTGCTTTGTTGAACTGTTCCTGAGTAATCATCATAGTATCTCCGCATAAGTTTATTTAATCTTAAATATTAGCGGGTGGGGGAATGCTGGGTATATAGGAATTCGGCTGATTCTTATACAGCAATATGGATAAAATCACTCGACCGGCGCAGAACCTTTCGAGAGAACCATT
>DPYO01000095.1:0-2803 GCA_003535775.1 Fidelibacterota bacterium
GAGCAACTATAAAAAGTCTGCAGATAATGCTCCCATACCGGTTTTTCCCGGAACTCTTTATGAAACCGGTGATGATATTCCGCCACTTGATAGAGTATTGGTTGTACCTAACCCCTACCGGGGAACGGCTGAGTGGGAGCAACAATATGAGGACAGGGTCAAGTTCACCAATCTTCCTCCAGTGGCAAAAATTTCCATTTTTTCTTTGAGTGGCGATCTTATTAAAGTACTTGAACATACTAACGGACAAGCAGAAGAATACTGGAACCTGATCTCCAGAAACAACCAGTCTGTCGTGAGCGGGATTTATGTATATGTAGTTGAAGCACCCGATGTCAGAATTGTGGGGGGCTCATCTAAAGATCTTGAAAAGTACATCGGTAAATTTGCGATCTTCCGGTAAGGCAACTATGGTAATGAATCGACATATAATTAGAATAATACCAGCCCTTTTAATAGCGCTGACAATGGGTCAGCAGGACTTTGAAAAAGTGGGTACATCCGGAGCTCATTTTCTTGATATCAGCCCTGATGCCCGGGTTGCGGGAATGGCAAATAGCGTAGTCGGAACAAAAATAACCGATGCCTCTGCCGCATTCTACAATCCTGCTGCACTGGTTCACATGAACCGTTTAAACTTTTTCTTTTCCCGGGTCAACTGGTTCGCTGGGATTAACTACCACAGTTTTTCCTGGGGGATGAAAACACCGATCGGGAATATAGCTGTTCATATGCGGCAGCTTTCCACCGGAGACATTGGAGAAACTACTGTATTGGAACAGCAGGGAACCGGTCGTTCATTCGTGTGGAACGACCTGGCTCTTGGTGTCTCCTGGGCACGTTCCTTAACCGACAGATTTTCATTTGGTGCTAATTTATCGCTGATAAAAGAATCAGTAAATCTGTATAATTACGATGCAAGTGCCTGGGCTGTGGATATCGGGACATTATACATCACCGGTTTCAGGTCTTTAAAGTTTGGAATGTCGGTCCGTAATTTTGGACCTGAGCTTGATTTCGAACAGGAGGGGAAAGATGCCACTTTCGACGACTACCATAACGGCGAACTCCTTCCGGAGCCAGAATCTTATAGACCTTACCACATGCCGCTTATGTTTCAAGTTGGAATTTCATACGATTTCTTCGAAAAATTACCAAACCACAAATTGATGGTTGCCATAGATGCGGTTCATCCAAATGACTCTGCGGAACGACTTCATTTGGGTATGGAATACAGTTTTATTGATATCCTGTTTCTCCGCGGAGGAGCTTATTCCAATCATAATTCAGCTTCTTTCATGGGCGGGATAGGATTAGATCTGGGAAAAATTACCCCGGTGGCAAATAATTTTCGATTTGATATGGCTGTTTCTAATTACGGTTTGCTGGGATTTGTTAAACAATTCACAATAGCAATGAGCCTGTAATATGAAGAGAACAATGCTCACCCTAAGTAAATTTTTCATTGCAGGAGTAATTCTTGTAACCAGCGTGCAAAGTACATCTATCACCTCGGCAAGTTATAATGCTGGTACCAATGTGCTGACCATTACTTTTTCCGATAGTATTTACACTGATAACATTCTCTTGGGTCGAATGGCTTTTGATGACGATAACGGAGGGCCAAATTCGGATATCGTTATTTCCGGCGGTACTGTTCTCACTGAGGATTCTCTTTCATCTGAAATTCAGATCTCACTGATCTATGATGGAATTATTGACCAGTGGACAAATCCGGATGATCAAAAGACCAGAGATATCTGGGGGAATAACCTTACCCTGGTTAATACTATAGAAGCCCTTGATCTATCATCCCTTCAACTGGTTATTGAAGATGGCGCTTTCATAAACAATAACAACGAACCTTTTACAGACGCTGACAGCAATGACATTTACAGTTCAGCCGAAGAATTTACAGATTTGAATGGTGACTCACTTTGGACACCAGCAGAACCACTTTTCGATCTAAATGGTAATATCGCTTGGGATGATGCGGAAGAATTCACTGATTGTGAGATTGAAGCAGATACTTTAATATGTGAAACTGATGACAATTGGAATGAAAGTTTTGGAAATGGTACTTGGGATGATGCGGAAGAATTTACTGACTGTGGAATTAATGATAATGGCATTTATATTTGTGATAATAACAATGACTGGGATGAAAGTTTTGGAAATGGTCTCTGTGATGGATTGGAAGAGTTTTCGGAGGGGTTTCCTACACTACAGTTTCCCGTAAACGGAATTTGGGATTTTATTGATGATAATGGTAATGGGGTTTGTGATAATACAGGTCCATCTCCTCTTTGGGAATGTGAACAGTTTGTAGATGACAATGGAAATGAAATTTGTGACCAAGAAATATTAGTTGACGCTGATGGAGACGGAATCTGGTTTCCGGGAGAGGAACTCACCGATTTGAACGGCAATAATGTGTGGGATGGTGCGGAAGAATTTACTGATTGTGGAATTAATGATAATGGCATTTACATTTGTGATACTGATAATGACTGGAATGAAAGTTTTGGAAATGGTGTCTGGGATGGTGCGGAACCTTTAGTAGATTTTGATGGAGATAATGAATTTGATGAGGTTTCTGAAGATTATACGGACACAAACGGGAATGGTATCTGGGACCAGTATGAACCTAATTCAAATGCTACAATTGCTGTTACAGTCTCAGGACAGGATGTTCGTCCTGATTTAAGTTCCGCTCATTACGATGCCAACATAAATAAGCTTACACTTATCTTCGATAAACCGGTTCAATTTGACCAGATACCTGAAGATGAAACCTTTCTGG
>DPYO01000095.1:3193-5699 GCA_003535775.1 Fidelibacterota bacterium
CTTGATAGGGAAACTAATGTTAATATTTTCAAGGTGGGCTTCGCTGATAATATCGGAAACACTAAAAGTTTGGAAGGCCTTGGTTCATTAGTTCAAACTGCCGATTCTGATTCAATAGAAATCTTTCTGACCCGAAATGATAGCAAAAAATTGGAAACCACGTTAGACGTTTCTTCAATGAATGTGAATTTATCTGAAGGTGCTTTTAAGGATACACTTTATAATCCCTCAACAGCCAGCATATTGCCTGTTACTACAATTATGGACTCTCTGCCACTTTTGGCTGACAGTGCCATCTATAATATTGCGGAAAATAGTTTATTCATATTTTTCAGATCGAAGGAAACCAATAAACGTAAAGTTGCGACAGATCCTGCTCCTATTTACTCAAAGATTACTTTGTCCGTTGGAGGGTCCTCTATGAACCTTTCCGGAATTAATGGGACTCCATTTGCGCACCCAGATGATATATTTTTGCGGGTCCAACAGCTGATGCTTTCTGATCAAAAAGAGCTGGAGATGTTTATTGATGAGATGGGTACAGAAGATATTCTCTCTTTAGCAATTGATGAATATGCCGTTTATGATGAAAACAGTAACGGCAACCTTGAGGCTTCAAATATTCCTGTTACATTAACAAGTTCAGATGATGAAGCAAAACAACCACCGCAAATTGAATCTTCAGGAATAGTATATAATGCTGATATGGATATCCTGACATTACCCTGGAATATGGGAGTTGGATTTTTCAATGAAATTGCTATTCCACAAAAAACAGGGGTCAGTGACTATAGCGATTTGGAAGGGATTGCCTTTTATGATAGTTCCGAAGACAGTTTGATTACATTCAGTCAGGGAGAAGTTTATTATCCTTCATCCAATGACACCTCTTGTATCAAACTGAGTGAGGCAGATGCAGAGTTACTTGAAAATTATCCGGGCCGGGTCAGTCTTATTTTAACCATTGAACCCTTTACATTTTATTCGGCGGGTACCTTCAATAATGGTAATGAGCCGGTGACTGAAGACAGTTTGTTTGTCGTTAATTATCGCCGGGATGATACTGCTCCAATGGTTAATGAGGTTCTCTTCAATGTAAAAGATTCCACACTTGCTATTACTCTGGATGAATTGGTTATAGTAGATTTATTGAAGCTGGAGAAACTTATTTTTGGCGGGGTTGAAATCGATGGTGAAATTATGGTTGACAGTACTGCTCAATACGTCAGCAATTTTTCTGTGAAAGTATCTTCTGCTGCTTATGACGGCATTACCAGCCTTGATGATAGTGTGAAAATTAACCCTCTGTTCCAGTCATCCGACAGTGCATTTGTTAATGCAGATAGTACTTTTTCAGGATGGATTGACCAGGAGGCTAATTATGGCCGAAAATTCTGGATACAAAGTTTTGAAGCTTTTCCACCACCACCTGACTTAGTTTTCGCTTCGCTCAGATCAATGGGAATTAATTGTGAAGTCTATGTTGATGACCAGGTCTGGGAAACGAAAATTGATTCAGCAGACCTTGTTGCAATTGTAACTGCATTTGACGAGATGGCTCCGAACGATTCCTCCAAAGGTATTGCTGAAGCTTTGCGTGAATTTGTGGGAGCAAGTGAAAAAGATACCGATAACAATGGAAAGATTATTTTTGTCTTTTCTGACATTCCGGATGAGTATGGCAAGGGACGAAATGACACAAAATCCTCCCTTTATGTCCACGGTTATAGTACAACGATTGATACCCTGCCTACGGAGACTTACTCAAACCACGGGGATATTATCTATTTTGATGTAGATCCTATGAATCTGAATGCCGAAGACGAAGACCTGCAGGCAACCTATAATACCCTTGCTCAGGAGCACGCCCGAATGATAATGCAGCACAGCCAGCCAGACCAGGAAAACTGGATTATTGAGGGCGTCAGTACTGTTCTTCAGAAAAAGATGACAGGTGACGTGAAATTCTTTGGCAACGGAACAAGCCCCTCCATTACTTCCGGAAATCAGTTAACATACATTACCACAGGATACCAATCACTAAAAGGCAGGAATGACAAATACAATGTCTACCTTTTCCTTTCTTATCTTCAGGAAAAATACAGCATTGATGGCTCGGGATGGGACATTATTCAAGCCATTGCTCAATCTGACTCAATTGGGATAAAAGCGGTAAGTGATGCACTGGTGACGTTGGGAATAATGGCCGATATTAAAGACATCTTTGCAGATTACAGTATGGCCTGTTATCTTGATGCTGTTCAGGCTGACACTCTTTACGACAGCAGATACAGCTTTGAAGGGTTTGATCTACAGACAGCACCTTCGGGGAAACCCGCTGCATTATTGAGCTGGGATGCTTCAATCGGAAAGGGTGCGCCATATACAAAAAAAGATATTTTACCCTGGTCGTATAATTACCTGATTATGCGGGGATACTCTTTCGATCTCGCCGGAAATATTAATTCTCTCAGCCCCGATCTAAATGCTGAAGATATTTTGGTAT
>DPYO01000131.1:0-17597 GCA_003535775.1 Fidelibacterota bacterium
ATCCCTGGCCTCACAGGCGGCGGTTGCAGTTAGCAACACTTCACTAATCAATGAATTAAAAACGGCCCACCAAACTCTGATCGTGGCAAGAGACCGCGCTGAAGATGCCAGCCGTGTCAAAAGTAATTTCCTGGCAAATATGAGTCATGAGCTCCGCACCCCTATGAACGCCATTATTGGATACAGCGAAATGCTTCTCGAAGATGCAGAAGAAGAAGGATTGGATGAATTTCAATCCGATTTGGATAAAATTCGTTCTTCAGGAAAACATCTGCTTGGGTTGATCAATGAAATTCTCGACCTTTCTAAAATAGAAGCGGGTAAAATGGAAATCTTTTTGGAAAGCTTCGACATAAATGCGCTGATTAAGGAAGTTGAGGCAACCATACACCCTCTGGCGGAAAACAAATGCAATGAATTAATTATAGATTGTCCCGATAATGCAGGAACCATGGAGGCTGATCAAACACGAGTACGTCAAATGCTCCATAACCTTTTGAACAACGCCTGCAAGTTTACAGAAAATGGTACTGTTACGTTGAAGATCACCCGTACAACCCGTGAAGGGGCGGGCTGGATCACTTTTGATGTCATTGACACAGGAATGGGAATTCCTGAAGATTCCCTTAAGAATATATTTCTTGAATTTTCTCAGGTCGACAATTCTTCCACCCGGAAATTTGGTGGGACGGGGCTGGGGCTTGCCATAAGTAGAAGATTTTGCCTGATGATGGGCGGAGATATAACCGTTAAAAGTGTTGAGGGTGAAGGATCAACTTTTACCATAGAAATGCCCGTGAAGGTTGTACTCGAAACTGCCCTTCGGCGACGGGCCAGCGATCGGTAACTCCATACTTTTAGTTCTTACCACTTTCAGTCAACCTTTTGCCACATCCCGCATTAATTTTGGTTTTCAAAAATCAGGAAGTGCTCCTTGAATTCTATTAATAAGCATTTAATAAATGATGAGAGTTTAATAGATAGTTTTTCTAAACACGCAAAATCATATGACCGTTATGCGCAACTGCAGAAATCAATGGCAGAAAGGATGGCATCGCTCCTTCCTATTCCATTGCCCGATTATGTTCTTGAGATAGGAAGCGGAACGGGACTATTTACCAGACACCTGCTAACTCAACCTATAAGACAGCTCATTCTGAATGATATCGCTCCAGGAATGCTGGAAATTTTGAACAACTCCCTATCATTGCCAAAAAACACAAAAATTATCTCCGGAAATGCAGAACATATTGATTTTGAAAATATGGACCTGATTTGCGCAAATGCTGTATTCCAATGGTTTCGGAAACCACAAGAGACATTGAAAAAATTAAACCAGGCTTTAAAGGGCAAGGGGAAATTGATCTTTAGTACCTTCGGTCCCCGGACACTTGTAGAATTCAGAGAGGCGGCAAGTTTGGTGAGTCCTATTAACCTTTATACAAATGAAACTTGGACAAAAATGATTCATAATTCGGGTTTTGCCATAAAGAATTGTGATGTTGAAATCCGAAAAATATTTTTCCCCAGCACCCTGACACTTTTAAAAAACCTACAACAAATTGGGGCCGCGCCAATCCGAATGCTAAAAACCGGAGGGCTTCGAAAATTAATACGTGACTATGATTCCAAATTTTCAACCTCACAAGGGGTTTATGCAACCTGGGAGTTGTATTACTTTACTTTGGTCCGTGGAAATTAATCCGGATTTCCATTTCACATTATTTGACGCTTCGGGGAAAGATGGATTTCATATCCAACAAAAAGGAACACTGGGAAAATGAGCAATGCTTCTCTAAGTAAAAATCTTGCCTCTTTAAAGAAATTGGATCCCGCTTTATACGCGAGAATCGCTCCCTTAAATGGTTCAAAGAAGTATGAAGTGACACAATCCAAGTCAGGGCCTCCTTCCCTTACACATACAGACAGTCGGGGTATAAAAAAACGAATCCATAGCAATTACGATCCAGTTGGAGAAGCCTCCCGCTACCTGGAAACATCAAATATTTGCGAGTCAATAAACTTTATCGTTCTGGGGTTAGGCTTGGGTTATCAGGTAATGGAGATAATTCGGCAAACATCGAACCGGGCCAAAATTTATATATTTGAAAAAGATCCTGAATTATTTGCACTTGCTATGCGCGAGGTTGATTTTTCCTTAATTTTTGAGCATCCAGGGGTGAAACTGTTTGTCGATGCTAATCCCCTTGGTTTAGGAACTCTGCTGGAGCCCGAACAAATTAATTTCACCCTGAATAAATACTGCCTTGTTAGACAGAGACCTCTTGTAGACGGAAACTGGGAGTATTATGGAGTTTTGTTGGGAGAAATTGAAAATTATTTTAAAGAAAGCCAAATCAATTTTAAAACACAGTCCATTCACTCAAAACTTTATTATAAAAATATTTTTTCAAATTTCAGTAGTTTACTGGAAAGCTCGGGTATCACCTCTTTCAAGGATTGTTTGCCAGATATCCCAGCAATAATTTGTTCTGCAGGCCCATCCCTGGATAAAAATATTCAGCTTCTTAAATCTGCTCGGGAAAGATTTTTTTTAATCGCTGTAGCGACAGCCCTGAAGCCATTACTTCATAACGGGATTCAGCCCGATGTTGTCATTTCCATAGATCCCGATGAACTAACTATAAATTCTTTTGATTTCTTAACCGATACAAGTGATTTTTTACTGGTTTACAATCAGGCTGTTCCGAATGCTATTCCTAAAGCGTTTCCCAACAATCGAATTGCATTTGATTCGGAAGTATATCTTGCCAAGTGGTTCAAAAAGCAGACAGAAGAAAAAGGAAATCTGGGAAAAATATCTTCTGTAGCCCACGCCGCTTTAAAATTTTCTCAATTTTTAGCATGTTCTCCAATCATTTTGGTTGGCCAAGATCTGTCTTTTTTCCAACAACGTATGCACTGCCTTCATTCTTTTTATCATGAGGAACGTATGGACAAGGTAGCTCGATTGAATCCGCGTTCATATTGGGAACGTATGAAATATTTAAATTTTGGTCCGAATTTAACACATGGCATGGACCTTTTTGGGAAACGCGTTGCCAGCACCCTTGCTATGGAAAGTTACAACTATATATTCTCAAAAAACTTTGAGGGCTCTCAAAATATTATCAATTCCACCGAGGGAGGCGTCCCCATAGAGGGAGCAATAAATATATCATTGAGAGAATCTCTTCATGTTTACTGCAGGAAATTGGTTAAGGATAAACAGAATCTATTGAGTGCCCCTCATCTAAGTGAAAGAAACTCCTTAAAATCTTTACAGGATTCTGTGTCGAGGCAAATTCAGCTATTGAAAGATATTTCTGGAAAACTAAATGCTCTCGAATTGAATTATTTGAATTCACGGAGCCCTGGTCCCGAAGGCAAGCAGTCATTCATTAATGAAATGGAAATCCTTTATGAAGATATCCTGGAAAATAAAGAAACCGCTTTTTTACTTCAGGGATATGATTTTGCTGGATTTTCAGATTGGTATCGTTCGAATTGTCAGATCTTGAGAAAAAAGGAATTGTCCGAGGATTGTAGTTTATTGGATGAAGAGTTTGAGCGGGATCTCAAGTTTTTTGATGTATTGGTGGGATCCGTGGACTATCTCATGGTTAATTTTGAAAAAGCCCTATCCCAGTGATGGGGATTAGATTTTTACCGTTTCGATTACACTACTCCCCTGCCCCAATTCACAGTGCGTGAATTTTCCGAATCCACTTTTCTTCAGGAGTTTTTTGGTTTCCTCAAAGGTATAAGTTCTTCCTGTAGCTGTGAATAGCAACATCGTTAATGAAAACAGGGCGGCATCCTGAGGTTCTGTGCGATTATTTTTTAAAAATAAATCGACAAGAATGAATCTGCCTCCTGGTTTGAGAGATTTATATATTTTTTCAAATAATCTCAAATTTTCGGATTCATTGTAAATATGGAGAATGTTGGAATACAAAACAGTATCTGTTTCATTGCCGAAGCTGACCTTAAACAGGTCACCCGATACGAAATCAAATCGTTCAATGACTGCTGAATTTTTCAGGATTTTTTTAGCGATTTTAAGACTCGCCGACCGGTCTATTAAGACTGCTCTTGCTGATTTATCCTGCTTTAGAATTTCAGCCGAATAGGACCCCGGTCCTCCTCCAATATCCACCAATATGCCAACCGGTTTGCGTGTTATAAATTGTGCCAGAGGCTTGGAAAAATTCTGGCTCCTTTCATGCATCGCATAGGTGAAAGGTTCACGGAATTCTGGATCGTCATCATCATTTCCTGATGGGTTTCTGCCGTTTTTTATAATATCAAGTAAATGAGACCATTCGTCCCGGTTCTCTTTGCGCAAAAACACTGTGCCAATTTTATATTGTGGGCTGTGTTCACAAAAATGCCTAAAGGTTTCTGCCGTATTAGCGAAAGTGTTTCCAGATTTTTTTAATGCGCCGAGGGAAACCAGCGCATTCAGCAAAGCTTCTGCCCCTTCAGGATGAATTCTGCTTTTCTGAGCAAAAGCCCGGCTGGTTAAACGCCTTTTCCCCAAGTGCGTAAATACCCGAAACTCTAAAGCAGCAATAAGGATATTGGCTTCTTCCAACTGATCGATTTTATTAACAAGCTGTTTAAAACTTAAAAAGGTCATATTGATTTGGGATGTGGGTTCATAAAGATAAAAGCTTTTCGACTTCCTTCTCTAAACCATAATCTGAACCGAACCACTTTCCCCGTAGAATCCCCTTATTATCGATCAATAGGGTCGATGGTGTCCCCTTGAGCTGATAGGTCTCAAAAGTTTTTGCCTCAAACTTTTTCTGCTTCAAATAGGTCATGACCTGATCCGAGATGAGCTTCTGGTTTTTTACAGGGAAAGAGTCAAATTGAGGGAAGTCTTTTTTAATAAAATTTTGAGCCTCCGATAAATAATCAGAAGGATTATAAGGAACCACATTGTCCAAGGCTACCGGGAAGGGTATAGAATAATCCAGGCGGTTGTTATTAAGCAGGCCCTTGGCACTTAAAACTGCCAGAGTTTCTCCCACCACCTCCCCTGAATCAATTAGTTTCTTTAAATTGTCCAAATTGTTGAGGTGAAAATCTTCGAATGCGGTGGCCAGTCCCCAGATTAAAAGAGGAGAGTCAATAAACTTAGCCCTGATTTCAAGAACCTCAGGGATTCCATGGGTAAAACACCCGGGGCAATTCACCTGAAATACTTTTATAAGTATTGGTTTACCAAGTTCATTACTGATATTAGTGGAAGGACCCAACATCCATTCTTCAATATCTAAATCAATGGCGGGAGAATCAACCAGCGGCATGGGTGGGCTCATCGTTGATAACGTCAATTAAATGATTGATCATGTTGCGCATTTTTTTAGAGGGGTTTTTCCTAAGGGCCTCGTCAAGCAAAAAAACAGCACGACTTTTTTCCCCCTGACGGTTATGAATGACTCCCATCATGAAATAAGAAATAAATCTTTTATCGCCCTGGGCATAATCATCCAGAATTATTTGGAAATGCTTCATAGCTTTGGGATAATTTTTTAACCGAAAATACGCGGATCCCATACCAAACTGGATATTGTCCTGCAAAAATAAAGGAGGCTTTTGTTTGGTAAGTTTGAAAAACAATTGCAGGCTTTTCTTGAATTGCCCATTGCGAAAGCTTTTCATGGCTGAATTATAGTCAGAGATTGAAAAAAATATGGGAGGTTTAGTTGCCATTATTTTTTTTAACCTTGCTTCCGCATTTAAAAACCCTGCTTTTGACATTTCGAGATCCTTCTCCATCCTCTTTTTCCGTTCTTGCTCCGATTCAATGCGCCGGTTATAGGTAGAATCCATCTCGTTAATTTTAGGATCAATTTGGAGCATGGATTTAAACATGGCGAGTTCCTGACGGGACAAGGTCGCATGGTTTACAAAAAGAATCTCAATTTCCGAGGTCAGGACGTCAAGCCGCAATTGGTTGGCCCTTCTTGCAGACAAAGTTGTTTCATCAGGCGGTTGCCAGGAATGCATTTCCGCTGGATTTACGGGCCAATGGGTCCTTTCTTCCGGCAGATAGCTACTGCAAGCAGCCAAAATGCCGACTATCACAAAAATGAAAATATTTTTCTCTGCACTTTTCATCGCTCAGCGTTATATAATAATTTATATTTAATCCGGCTACAGTTTATCTAATTACCCCTTATTTATCAACTTATTAGAGAAATGAAAAACTACTATTCCGTTCTAGGGCTCAATAAAGGAGCTTCTGACGAAGATATTAAAAAGGCTTATCGCAAATTGGCCATGCAATACCATCCCGATCGAAATGCTGATGATAGCAAGGCGGAGGAAAAGTTCAAAGAGGTCAGCGAAGCATACGCAGTTCTTAGCGACAAAAAGAAACGAGGCCAGTACGATCAGTTTGGTTCTGAAGGATTCCGCCAAAAGTTTTCCCAGGAAGATATTTTTCGCGATTTTGATATCAATGAAATTCTTAGGGGCTTTGGTTTTAGAGGTGGTGGAGGAAATCCCTTTCACAGCCAGGGAAGTCCTTTCGGTGGAGGTGGGTTTGGCAATCCATTTTCTCAAGGGAGGCCTTCTCAACGCCAAGCCCCAATTCCTCCATTGAAAAAAGAGCTCTCTGTTAATTTTGAGGAAGCCGCATTGGGCAGTCAGCGCACTCTCTCCATTTCCAGAAATGGAGTTCTTGAGGAAATAAATGTAAAAATACCCTCCGGGATTACCCATGGAAAAGTTCTTCGCTTACAGGGTAAGGGCCAAATGTCTCTTACAGGAAACCGTCGTGGTGATCTCCATCTTTTAATAAACGTACTTCCACATCCTCTTTTCCGACGGGAAGGCCGGGATGTAGTGGTGGAGGCAAAAATAAAATTGACCCAAGCACTTTTGGGAACATCGATAGAGGTTGAAACTTTAAACGGCATCAAGTCCGTCAAGGTTCCTCCTGGAACCCAGAATAATAGTAAACTGCGATTGAAAGGGGTAGGAATTAAATTGCCATCAGGAGCTCGTGGCGACCAACTGGTCCGGATAATTGTCAATATTCCCAATAATTTAACGGAAGAGCAAATTCCGCATATTCAGTTTTTGCGGGATACGGGTATTTGACCTGTATAAAAATATCTGCTTTTCTTTAGGAAAGGCGAATCCAATGAAGGATGTTAAGCATCCTTTTAATATTGTTATTTTATGGAGTTGTTTGTGGCACGTGTTTACTTTAAAACAGATGATGTAACCCATGAAGTGGAGGATGGGACTCCCCTTATAGATTTCTGTGATGAGGTTGAGGTTTCATTGTCCTTTGGTTGCACAGAAGGAACCTGCGGTGTTTGCGAAGTCACTGTGCTGGAAGGAAGGGAAAACATATCCCGAATTACAGAAGAGGAAAGGGATTATTTGTTGCCCGAAGACTTGGAAGAAGGCATGCGTCTGGGTTGTCAGGTTAAAATTCGTAAAGGTGACGTGATTTTAAGTTGGAAAAAAGTTAAGGCAAAATAACAAGACCCCTACAAACCACTGTCTTTGATTTCGTCCTCAACTCTTTTTATCATCCATTCCTTGATTACCTCGGCCAGCTTATCAATAGCCTCGTTATCTTGAATTCCCGAACAGATCTGGCTAGCCACTTCTGCATTGCTTAAAGCATCAGTGAAATCTCCTGATTTCTGGCATGTTATGGATAGGTTCCACATGGCTTTTGCTTCCATAAACCTATATGCATTCCTTTTTCCAAGGGTGCGGGCATGTCGAAAACAGATTTGGGATTTCTCATAGCCACCTATTTCCATATAGGCGTTTCCAAGGTTTTCCAATAAAGAATACTCTACGGGAAGGACCGCAAACTTTCTTACCTTAGGTAGGCCGCGCTCGTACTTTTCAATAGCCTTGGTATAATCCTTCAAGGTTTTATGATAATCCCCCATTTTTTTAAGAATGATGCCCTGCTCCCTGTTATCCCCCAATTTCCTTGCTATTTCCAAGGATGTATCCAGACATTCAAATGCTTTTTTAGGTTTGCCGGTTAGCATATAGGTCGCGGATAAATTTCCTAAAATATCTATCTCCTTTGTCTTGAGATTGCCTTGGTGGGCCAGGGTTTTACCTTATTTTAAATAGGTCATCGCAGATTGATATTTTTTGACTGTGTTGCATAAACGCCCCAGGTCATTTAGAACCTGAGCCTGAAACACTTTGTTGCCTAATTTCTGCGCCTTTTCTAATGCCAGTTTAAAGTTCAGTTCCCCTCGTTCATATTCATTTCCCTGGAAGCAAGCTTGTGCCAGTAAGTTCAATATTTCCATTTCTTTACTGGCTTTTCCTTCCAAACGAACAAACTCAAGAACTTTGGCGAAACACTCAATGGCTCTTTCAAAATTCCCGGTGCGGAGGCAACATTGACCTAGCAAATCCAGTGAATGTTTTTCATCCCCCACGTGACCCAGCTTGTTAGATAGACTTTGAGCCTCTTCAAGATATTCGATGGCTTTGTCATAAATGCCCAATGAGTGTAATTGCATCCCAAGGGATAAGAGGTTATTTTTTTCGGACTCAACATTCTCCGATTCCCGGGAAGCAGTCAGAGCAGACTCATTCCATTCGATACATTCATCGGTGGGGTGCCTCATGGGCATTAAAATTCGAGCCTCTTTACAAAAATCACCACAAAGTTTGGCGATTTTTGCGTCTTCTGTATTTTTTAAGGCAGACCATTTTTGTCCTGCTTGAATATTAAACCAATCCAGATCAAATAGATTAAGGGCGCTCTCCAAGGCATCTTCATCGCTTTCATACAGGTCATTGGCATCTTTCAGGATATCGAAATAATAAAAAGCCAGGTTTCGATGGGTGAGGATTTTTTCTGACGGCCTGACTTCAGCCTTAATGAGTTTATGAATCAATTGGTGGAAATAATACCTTTTGTTGATAGAATCGTGCTCCACCAGCCCGAGAAACACCAGCCGTCCAAGATGCTCGCCATCCCTGTCTCCGCATATATTCGCCACGGCTTTTTCATCAAAGGAGCTGGAAAACAATGCCAGTTTTCGGAAGACAGTAGCGGCCTCCTTTCTCATGTCCCTGAAAACGATGTTGAAAATCGGCTCAACATTTCTATCTATGACTTCCTTTTTATCTTTATCTTTCTCTAGTTCAATATCGCCCTCTGGCTTCATAAGCTGTCTTTCTTCGCGAAGGTCACGGATCAACGTATCCACCGACAAATAGGGGTTAGCTTTTAAAAAAGAACCTGCAAGAGATATTGCCAGCGGAGAATATCCGCACAAGTCAATGATCTCAGATGCCCAACGCTTTGTGTGGGGGGCAATGATTAATATCGAAAAGATTATCTAGCTTGACTTGCCCTCTGGAACTCAGTATCATTGGTGGAATATAACTCTTTAAAATAGTCCTGTGAGGCTATCAAGGGGGAAATTGGTGTTTGGTGTAAGCGATATTTTGTTACCTCCTGTCTAGGCTTGGTTTTGCCTTGAGGAGGTTTTTTTTTGCCTGGTTCAATTTATGAGTTCAACACTTCTAAATTCAAAAGATATTTCCCGTGCAGTCAGCCGCATATCCCATGAAATCCTGGAACGTAATCATGGTGCCGGGAATATAGCCCTAGTGGGAATTCGAACCCGTGGTGTAGTGATATCCCAAAGGTTGAGAGAGAAAATAAAGGAAATAGAGAATGTGACGGTAGACCATGGAGTGCTGGATATCACGCTTTACAGAGATGATCTGGCAGATGGGATTCATAAACCGGAATTAAAAAAAACGGAGATACCCTTCGCCTTGGAAGGCAAGCACATTATTCTCTGTGATGACGTTTTGTTTACCGGGAGAACCATTCGTGCGGCTATTGATGCACTCATGGATTTCGGACGCCCCTCATCCGTCCAATTGGCCGTGTTGATCGATCGAGGCCATCGTGAATTGCCTATCAGGCCTGATTATGTGGGCAAAAATATTCCCACGGCCAAATCCAAACGTGTTCAAGTTTTATTAACCGAGGAAGATGGTGAAGACAGAGTGATTATTCAGGAGCAATCCAACTGATGGCACTGTCCACAAAAAATATTTTAGGAACGAAGGAATTAACAAAAGACGATATCCAGCAAATTCTGGATACTGCGGATTCCTTTAAAGAAATTTCTACGCGAGCCATTAAAAAGGTCCCTGCCCTTAGAGGCAAAACAATCATTAATCTGTTTTTTGAGCCCAGCACTCGCACAAGGACTTCATTTGAGATTGCCGGAAAGCGTTTGAGTGCTGATGTGATAAATATATCCGGTTCTACGAGCAGCACTGTAAAAGGGGAAAATTTAATAGATACGGCGCGGAATTTGGAAGCGATGAGTCCAGATATAATGGTGATTCGGCATCATTGTTCCGGAGCGGCCGAACTCCTGTCTCAATTTGTGGACAGTCCGATCATCAACGCAGGAGATGGGTCGCATGAACATCCCAGCCAGGCATTGCTGGACCTGCTCACCATTCGCAGTCATAAGGGAGATTTGGAAGGACTCAAAGTTGCAATTGTTGGCGACATCAACCATAGCCGAGTAGCCCGTTCTAATATTAGGGCGATGCAGACCATGGGCATGAAAGTTCGGGTTGTTGGCCCTCCCCCGCTTATCCCTGTTGAAATGGAACGTCTTGGTGTGGAAGTGAGTCACAATCTTACTGAAGCGATAAAAGATGTGGATGTGATCATGGTTCTTCGTATCCAGTTGGAACGACAAAATCAGGGGCTTCTATCAAGTCTTCGGGAATATTCAAACTATTTTTGCCTGACTTCAGAATCTCTGGCTCATACACGCGATGATTTGCTCATCATACACCCGGGGCCTGTCAATAGAGGGATCGAAATTGCCTTGGACGTGATGGAGGGTCCTCGTTCTCTTATTTTGAATCAGGTCACCAATGGGGTAGCTGTAAGGATGGCCCTTTTTTATTTATTACTAGGGGAGAAAAATGCAAACCCTAATTAAAAATGGCCGGGTCATTGATCCTGCAAACCAGCTCGATGGCTCCTTTGATATTCTGATCAACAATGGAAAAATTGAAGCCATTGAGCCCCAGGGGAAAATATCTGGAAGCAAAGATGTTCCTGTAATAGATGCGAAGAATTGTGTAGTCGCTCCCGGTTTCTGTGATATGCATGTGCATTTCCGGGAGCCCGGTCATGAATACAAGGAGACCATAGAAACCGGTAGTGCTTCAGCGGCGGCCGGCGGATTTTCCACTGTGGCGGTAATGCCCAATACCTCTCCCGTCAACGATAACCGCTCGATTACAGAATTGATTTTCTCCCAAGCCAGGAAAACCAATTTGATCAATGTCTTTCCTATTGGAGCTATCACCAAAGGGTTAAAGGGAGAAAGCTTATCGGATATGGGCGAATTAAAAGAAGCTGGCTGTATCGGTTATTCTGATGATGGCCGGCCGGTCATGGACAGTGAATTGATGCGAAGAGCATTTGAATACAGCCGAATGTTTGACCTACCCTGCATACAGCACAGCGAAATTCTTGATTTGACGCATGAAGGTTGTATGAACGAAGGCATTGTCTCCACAGAATTAGGTTTGAAGGGAATGCCGGTTGAAGCGGAAGATATTATGGTATTTCGGGACATCTGCTTGCTCCGTAAAACAGGTGGACGGCTTCACGTGGCACATATAAGCAGTGGCGGGG
Source organism: Fidelibacterota bacterium (assembly GCA_003535775.1). GTDB lineage: Bacteria > Fidelibacterota > Marinisomatia > Marinisomatales > UBA8229 > UBA8229. The sequence continues at coordinate 11,705 of DPYO01000131.1, forward strand.
CCGTGGACCTGGTGCGCCAAGCCAAGGCCAAAGGTCTCCCTGTAACTTGCGAAGTGGCTCCGCATCATTTCACTCTTACGGAAGAAGCCTGCCGCAATTATGATACCAACGCCAAAATGAGCCCGCCTTTAAGAACCCACGAGGACCTGGAATTGATCAAAGAGGGGTTGCGAGACGGGACGATAGATATCATTGCTACAGACCATGCTCCCCATGATGTCGCCGATAAGCAGATGGAGTTCAGCAAAGCCTGTTTTGGTATCGTTGGTTTAGAGACGGCCCTTCCCCTAACCCTTAAAATGGTCGATGAAAAGGTGATCACTTTGCAAAAAGCGGTGGATCTTCTCACCCACCAACCCTGTCGTCTTTTCAATTTGGATAAAGGGTCCCTGGGAGTTGGAAGAGATGCGGATATTGTAATTTTTAACCCCAAAACGCAGTACACTATAGAACCTGAAAAGTTTAAGTCCCGCAGTAAAAACTCTCCTTACAAAGGTTGGAAAGTGAGAGGGAAAGTTCTTCATACCCTGGTAGCAGGAAAAACCGTTTATTCCGCCTCTAACGAATAACCTATCAACCTCAGCGAACCCGTTTATGAAAGCATATTTAGCTCTGTCCGATGGAAAAGTCTTCGAGGGAGATCATTTTGGTGCCGAAGGTGAAGTGGATGCGGAAATTGTATTCAATACCAGTATGTCCGGTTATCAGGAGGTGATTACGGACCCTTCCTATTGTGGTCAAATGGTGATGATGACTTTTCCCCTTATTGGTAATTATGGTATCAACCCCCAGGATTTTGAGTCGGACCGCCCGCACCTTTCCGGTTTTATCATTAAAGAATTGAGTGGCATTGCCAGCAATTGGAGATCAAGAGGAAAACTGGAAGATTTTTTAAAAGAATTCGGTATCATTGGTATACAGGGAATCGACACACGTGCCTTAACACGTCGTATTCGTGAAAAAGGGGCCCAACAGGCTGTGTTGTCCACGATTACCCAAGACCCGGACGAATTGATTCGTAAAGCGCAAAATTCTCCAGGGCTTGAGGGCAAAGACCTAGTGAAAAAAGTGACTTGCCAATCTCCCTATGACTGGGAGGAAGGAGAATGGGATATTTTCAACCCTTCCCTTAAAACCACTGTGGATAAAAAATTCTTCGTTGTTGCCTATGACTTCGGAATAAAGAGAAATATCTTGAGAAAACTGGTTGCTGCAGGTTGCCGTGTTCGGATCGTTCCAGCATCCACCCCGGCTGAAGAGGTGCTTGCCCTGAATCCGGATGGGGTATTTTTGTCTAATGGCCCAGGCGACCCTGAGGGTGTACCGTACGCAATTAAAAACGTGAAGTTTCTTCTGGGTAAAATTCCAATTTTTGGTATTTGTCTCGGGCACCAAATCCTGAACTTGGCTTTAAATGGACAAACGTTTAAACTCAGGTTTGGACACCACGGAGGAAACCAGCCCGTAATGGATATCCGTTCAGGAAAAGTTGAAATCACTTCCCAGAACCATGGGTTTGCCGTAGCACAGGAATCTATCGGGTCCTCTATAGATGTGACATCCGTTAATTTAAATGATCAAACGGTTGAAGGCATTCACCATAAGAAGTGGCCCATTTTTTCGGTTCAGTATCATCCCGAGGCTTCACCGGGTCCACACGATTCCAGCCACCTTTTCCAGCAATTCACAAATCTCATGAAAGCGGGAGTTTGATGCTCAGAGAAACTTTGGAGCAACTCTTTGAATTTGTTGCCCAGCATATTCCTTCAGAACAAATCATGATGGCCAAGAAGGAATACCAGAAAACGACCGGAGAAATTTATGAGGATGACAAATCTTATAATTCGAGGATGGCTCTGTTTTTAGAATGGTACCTGTTAGACCAATATGAACCAGGAACCCGCCAAACTGTTCTGGAAAATATAATTGAAGATAACTCCTTTTCATGGACTCCAGACCGCCTGGAGTCATACAAAGATGTTTCCAAAAATATTCAGGCTCTTTTTGAGATCAAGAAAGTCCGTGATAATTCGGTAACGGTTTTGGACTTGTTCACGGATGAAAAATACCAGATTGAAGAGGAAGATTCAAAACTTGCATTCAGGAAGAATGATATTTTTCAGGGGCGCATTGTTCCCCATAATGACAAATATTTTTTCACGGGATACTTCTGCTTTCATCCCAACAAAACACAGCTGTATATAAAGGGTGAAGCAAAAAAATTCTATCTACTGCAGCGATCCTGGAAAAAAGAACTCACTAAACTTGAAAAAGAATCATCAAAAATTCAAAAATTATATTTAAAAAATGCTGTATCTATAGAAAAAATTAAAACCAAAATTGAACGCACTGATTCTGGCACTAAAAGAGATAAGTTGACAGGTAAGCTTTTGGGTTTGGAAGAAGACAAGATAAAAATTGAAGCCAGTAGCCAGCAGACAGGTAAAGAGATAGGCCATTTGAAACCGGAAAAAATGAAGATTGAAGGACGCAGGCTGATTTCAGAATTGATCAATAAACTGGCTTATATGAATTTAAAATGGGAACGCTCCCGGCAAATCGACGTATCAGATATTTATAGAAACTAATGCCCAAACGAACTGACATAAAAAAAATTCTTCTTATTGGATCCGGCCCCATAATTATTGGCCAGGCTTGCGAATTCGACTACTCGGGAACACAGGCCTGCAAATCCTTAAAAGAAGAAGGCTATGAAATCGTTTTGGTAAATAGCAATCCTGCAACCATTATGACCGATCCTGAGTTTGCGGACCGCACCTATATAGAACCGGTCACCCCCGAGGTAGTTGAAAAAATTATTGAGCGTGACAGGCCCGATGCTTTACTTCCCACAATGGGAGGCCAAACCGCCTTGAACATTGCACTGGCTCTTGCTGAAAAGGGAGTTCTGGATAAATTTAATGTAGAGTTGATCGGTGCTAGTGTGGATGCCATCTATAAAGCCGAAGACCGGAATCTTTTCAAAGAAGCCATGGCTCGAATCGGACAGAGGGTTCCGCTCAGCGGCCATGCCAAATCTTTGCCGGAGGCTTGGAAAATAGTTGAGGAAACAGGTTTCCCCGCAATCATTCGTCCTTCTTTTACGTTAGGCGGAACCGGAGGAAGTGTCGCCTACACCAAGCATGATTTCGAATCACTGGTTGAATTTGCCCTTAAAGCAAGCCCTGTTACCCAGGTATTAATCGAAAAATCCCTCATTGGCTGGAAAGAGTATGAATTGGAAGTGATGCGGGACTTGAATGACAATGTCGTCATCATCTGTTCCATCGAAAACCTGGACCCCATGGGCATTCATACCGGGGACAGCATAACGGTGGCTCCCGCTCAAACGCTCACCGACAAAGAGTATCAGATAATGCGCAACGCGGCGATCGACATTATCCGTGAAATTGGAGTTGAGACGGGTGGCTCCAATATCCAATTTGCCATCGACCCAAAGACCGGAGAGATGATAGTCATTGAGATGAATCCCCGAGTATCCAGAAGTTCCGCTTTGGCATCTAAAGCTACCGGTTTTCCCATTGCGAAGTTTGCGGCAAAATTAGCGATTGGCTATTCCCTGGATGAAATTAAGAATGATATTACACGGGTCACCCCAGCTTCTTTTGAGCCAACTCTGGATTATTGTGTGGTTAAAATTCCGCGTTTCACATTTGAGAAATTTTTGAAAACTGAACCTATCTTGTCCACACAAATGAAATCAGTGGGTGAGGTAATGTCCATTGGTCGTACCTTCAAGGAGGCTTTGCTGAAATCTATCCGGTCCACGGAAACCGGGATTTATGGTTTTGAGGAAAAATTTCGATTCAGCCTGAACAAAGTTGGTTTGTCTCCAGATCAACAAAAAGAAAAAATTTTAGCCGCTTTGAGCCTGCCTTTTTCGGACCGTCTTTGGCATGTTGCCGCCGCTTTGCGAAGAGGCATCACCATTGACCAAATCCATGAGGTTACAGGTATTGATCCCTGGTTTCTGGACAATATTGATTCCCTCATCAGTTTTGAGCAAAAATTATTGCAGTTGGATGGGATTTCCAACATGGATGATAAAACCCTCTTGCAAGCTAAAAAATCAGGGTTTTCTGATATCTATCTGGCAGAACTTCTAAATTGTGATGAAAAAGATGTTTTTCAACGCCGAGCCAAGTCCGAAATCTATCCCGTCTTTAAAAGAGTCGATACCTGTGGCGCTGAATTTGAGGCTTTCACTCCATATTTATATTCCACGTATGAGGAAGAATGCGAAGCCGATGTGACTTCCAGAAAAAAAATTATGATTCTAGGCGGCGGACCCAACAGAATCGGTCAGGGAATAGAGTTTGACTATTGCTGTGTTCATGCATCCTTTGCCCTTAAGGAAGATGGCTATGAAACTATTATGGTCAACTGCAATCCCGAAACTGTAAGCACGGATTACGATACCTCGGACAGGCTTTATTTTGAACCAGTGACTTTCGAGGATATTCTGAATATCACAAGAGTGGAAAAACCGGATGGTGTGATTGTTCAACTTGGAGGACAGACTCCGTTAAAATTGGCGCTGTCTTTGATGAATGCGGGGGTTCCTATTATTGGAACAAGCCCTATTGATATTGATCGCGCTGAGAACAGAAAACTATTCACAGAAATTTTGGATAAACTGGGACTCCGTCAGCCTACTAATGGAACTGCCATTTCCTATGAGGAAGCCCGAGAAATCGCTGAGAGAATTGGCTATCCGGTGGTGGTTCGCCCTTCATATGTGTTGGGAGGCCGGGCAATGGAAATTGTTTATAGTCAAGACCGCCTGGAATACTATATGCAACATGCGGTTCAAGCGTCTCCCGAACACCCGATCCTGATCGACGACTTCCTGGAGGACGCTACGGAAATTGATGTTGATGCCATTTCTGACGGCCAGGATGTGGTGATTGGTGGAGTGATGGAACATATTGAAGAGGCAGGAATACACTCTGGTGACAGCGCCTGTTCCCTGCCCACCTTTTCCCTTGCACCTGAAACGATTGATGAAATAAAAAAGCAAACCTATGCGTTGGCACGAGAACTCAAAGTCATTGGCTTGATGAATATTCAATTTGCGGTTAAGGATGGAACTGTTTACATCATTGAAGTGAACCCTCGGGCTTCGCGAACGATTCCTTTTGTAAGTAAAACTATCGGGATTCCTTTAGCTAAAATCGCCGCCAGGGTCATGGCCGGAAAAACTTTAAAGGAATTAGGATTCACCGAGGAAAAATCCTTTCCCCATATTGCAGTGAAAGAATCTGTCTTCCCGTTCAACAAGTTTCATGATGTGGATATCCTGCTGGGCCCTGAAATGAAGTCTACCGGTGAAGTCATGGGAATTGATACCATTTTTGGGCGGGCTTTTGCAAAATCACAGTTGGCGACCGGAATCAAACTTCCCCTGGATGGTACTGCTCTTATCAGTGTTAAGGATTCTGACAAACCAAAAACAGTTGCAATTGGCAGAGACCTTATGGAAATGGGCTACCGTTTAATCGCGACACGGGGCACTGCTGATTATCTGGAAAAAAATGGGGTTAAAGTTTCAGCCATCAATAAAGTCAAGGAAGGATCTCCGCATTGCGTGGAAGCAATTGAAGCGAAACAAATAGCTTTTGTTATCAATACAGTGTTTGGCGAACAATCTATAAAGGATTCATTTTCCCTCAGGAGAAGTTCACTGAATCAAAATTTGCCATACTGTACGACCATGGCTGGTGCGTCAGCTATGGTGAGCGCTTTAAAATTCGTCAAGGAAGATGATCTTTCGATTAAATCTATACAGGAGTATGGAGCAAATTTATGAATTTATTCTCGTCAATCTACAGCACGGGTTCCATGAAACTCCCACCATGGCACCTTTTCTACT
>DPYO01000131.1:17945-21446 GCA_003535775.1 Fidelibacterota bacterium
TATTGATGGAACCTTGCTCTCTCCCAAAGCGGTTGTAGATCGAATAAGAAATCCTATTTTGTAATCCTTTCCACCCAAAGATCTGGCTTTTGAAAATCCATCCCATGCATGCAAAATTTGAATGACCCCAGTTCTTACATAAATATCTCCCAGGTCACTTCCTGTAAAAGGGTCATGCAAACCTAAACCTACGGCATGAACCTTAAATAAATCGCCAATGCGAACCCCGTTAGCTGAACCAAGGTTTACTAGAAATTCCTCTTCAATTTCACCTTTTTGATTTTTTTGACCCTTTTGCGCCATAATTTCTTTTTTATTGATGGCTATTATTTCGCCTTCAAGCATGAGGGAATCAAGTTTATCTGTTATAAATGAGCCCATTTCTCGTTTTAAATAGTCGAGTGCATAATTCATGGAACTCAATCTGGATTTTCCTTTCCTATTTCCGAGGTTCAACCGCTCAAAAGAAAAAGGCCGGTTCCCCGCATTAGAAATGACTTTGAAAGTTTTTTCAAAAAGGATTCTTCCAGTTTTATTTTGGACCAGCTCAACATGAACCTGTAATTCAGCATTCTCACGGTTTAACGATCCCAATGATTCGGATTCTTTAGAATTTTCTTTTTTCGTATCGGGCAGGAATTTAATAATGTCCCCCCTAATTTCCGTTAAGGAAGCTTTTTGGGAAAGTCTTCCCATTCCGACTGGCCAGAGAGGGTTCATAGGGTTATCCATTCGATCCATTTTTGGTTTTCCCATTTTTGGGCCAGGACCCTGTATGGATATGATTCCGGGAAAATCCATCTTCCAGGAATCAAAAATGGCCGATTCCATACTATCTTTATCTGGGGTCTTGTCATGGTTATCCATTGATCCCTGCATATTTTCAGATATGGAAACCAGTTGAAAGCGTTTTTCACGAGTGAGTTCTTGAACTAATAATTCTGCAATAATATTTCCGGGACGATAAGGCTGGTTCCAACCAGCAGGATCTTGAAATTGTCCCATCAGCACCTTTTTTTTGTAAAATGCATGGGAGGGGGATGGGGTTAAAAAATAGGGAACAAAAAATACGAAAATGAAAATTTTTGACCAGATTTTATTTTTCATTAGATTTATTGATTTAAAGGATATGGGGTTATATGCTATATCGACACATTTTCATAAATCTACATCCTAATACCGGAAAAAAATTTGATTTAGGGTGAGGTAAAATTCTGATCTGACTACTTGACCCAACCATTTCCAACCAGTACAATTCACCGGATGAAAAATACGATAATTATACTGCTTGCCTTGATTTTTTCTCCCCAAGTACTTTTTGGTGAAGAACTGCCATCGGATATGGTTCGGATTCAAGCTGGGTGTTTCATGATGGGCACCAACGAAAATAATATATATGAGGATGATGATGATAGTACCAGGGAAAAACCCGCTCATAAAGTATGCCTGGACGAGTTTTATCTTGAACAATTTGAGGTTACGCAGCGTAAATGGGATGCTGTGATGAAGTTCAACCGATCTGTTTTCCATAATCCCGAACAACCTATTACACACATGACATGGAAGGAAGCTCGTAAATATTGCAAAAGAACGGGAAGAAGACTTCCTACCGAGGCGGAATGGGAGTATTCTGCCAGGGCCGGAAGCCAGACTCGTTTTTCCTGGGGCAACGAGATTGACGATGACTATCTTTGGTATGCGGGCAATTCCCCCAGGGTACCCGCTAATGTTGGCCAAAAAAAACCCAACTCTTGGGGGCTCTATGACATGGTTGGTGGGGTCTGGGAATGGGTGGAAGACTGGTATTCTATCCACTATTACCAAAATAGCCCACTTAAAAATCCCAAAGGTCCAACCGCCCCGACAAGTTTTAGAGTTATTCGTGGCAATTCATGGATGAGTGAGGACCAACATCTGCGCGTTACTGCCCGCCATGGGGGCATGTCTGATTCGACCCTTTCCTATTGGGTGGGGGTCCGCTGTGCCTTATCACCTTAAATGGGCAAAAAGTTAATAAGCCCTAGAAATATAAATCGCCTATACCAAAAGCTTGCCAAGAATTTATCAGAGGCTAAATCGGAACTGGTATTCAAAAATCATTATGAGCTTCTTATATCAGTCATTTTAAGTGCTCAATCTACAGATAAAACGGTAAATAAAGTTACCCCCTCTCTTTTCTCCTTATGCCCTACCCCAACTGAAATGTTAGCCCTGGGGCAATCCAAACTTGCAAAAATCATCAAACCTATAGGCTTGGCCCCTGCTAAATCTAAAAATATTATAAATACCTGTAAAATTTTACTGGAGAAACATAATGGGAGAGTTCCTGATATCCGGGAAGACTTGGAAAATTTTCCTGGCGTAGGACGCAAAACAGCTAATGTAGTATTGAATGAAGGATTTGGCAACCCTACAATCGCTGTAGATACTCATGTCTTTCGAGTGGCAAACCGCACGGGATTAGCACCTGGAAAATCTGTATTGGAAACGGAATTAAAACTTTTAGAGGTGACTCCTAAGAAATGGTTGAAAAATGCCCACCGTTATCTCATTCTTCATGGACGATATACTTGCACAGCCAAGAATTTTAACTGCCAAAAATGCGTTATCAAACAGGAATGTAGTTTTACCGAAAAGACGAACGATGAAAACAAGTCATGAATTTCAAGAAAAATGATATTGAAATAATTTACTCCAGATTACGTAAACATTTGCCTGGGGAAAATGAGTTTGCCATAAACCATCTTATGGAAACCCCGAAGTATTCCTTGGTCAAATTTGTTTTGGGTGAAGGAAATCGGCTTAAGGCACTGATATCGGCAGGAATTCATGGCGATGAACCAAGTGGTGTGGAGGCAATTTGTTCATTCCTGGAAAACAACCGCTTTGAAAATTTTGCTGATGTATGGGAGTTGACCTTTTTGCCCTGCTTGAACCCCTATGGCTATGAATATGGATCGAGAGAAAACCATGAAGGCAAAGACTTGAATCGATTATTTAAACATGACTCACCCCCGCAGGAAGTTAAGTTCGCAATGTCCATTTTTGACAAATACTATGATCTGACAATTGAGCTTCATGAGGATTTCATGACCCCTGGATATTACCTGTATCAAAAGGGAAGGCGTGCGGAAGATGATAGCTTGGGGGAAAAAATACTGCAGGATGTGAAAAATATCATGCCCATAAATCTAAATGGTGAGATAGATGGTTGTTCCGCCCAAGAAGGAATTATAATCCCAGAAAACGATTTCGAATCCATGGATTGGTGGCCCATGGCTTTATACTCGTTCTTCAAAGGAACAAGAAGATGCCTGACATTGGAAACTGCCACCAAGTTTTCAATGGCTGTACGGATAGAAGCCCATTTAGTGGCCATTGATACGGCACTGAATTATTTTTCCAGGAAAGAATAAAACTCAGGTGTTTTTATGCCTTAGGAATAATTACGGGTATGACAATGGGCTCACCAACGGCAAGTGAATTAATATCTTTCTCAGC
>DPYO01000003.1 GCA_003535775.1 Fidelibacterota bacterium
TTGGGTTGGCATATTGTTTTCCAGTTATACAGAAAATCCGGAAAAGTGGAAGGATTCTAACCTTTTATTACAAATCTCTAATTATTCAGCCCAGACAATCTTCCGACTGAGTTTCTTCTTAAGTCATTTATCCAATATTATTTCCATCATTTTCAATAAGTTAATAATGAAAAGTACTTTTCTCCTTTTAATAAATATATCACTCCTTTTTGGAGAAAAAGATTATTTCCAGCAGCATGTAGCATATACTATAGAAGTAACGCTTGATGACTCTGCGCATACCTTGCACGCTAATGAAAAAATAATTTATACAAACAATTCTCCTGATACACTTCAATTTATCTGGTTTCACCTTTGGCCAAATGCTTATAAAAATACTGAAACAGCATTTGCGAAACAGAATGAACGATTTCTTTCTACGCGTTTTCTTTTTTCTGATGAAGAGGACCGGGGGTATATCGATAGTCTGGATTTTGCAGTTGATGGAGTAGATGCAAAATGGGACTACCATTCTGAATGGATTGATGTGGCAAAAGTTGAACTTCCGGTTAAGTTAGCACCGGGAGGACAGACGGTAATAGAAACACCGTTTTTTGTAAAATTACCGGAAGTATTTTCCCGGTTAGGGCATACCGGAAAACATTACGAGATAACTCAATGGTATCCAAAACCGGCAGTCTATGATCATCTCGGCTGGCATCCTATGCCCTATTTGAATATGGGAGAATTCTACAGCGAATTTGGTAGTTTTGATGTAAAAATTACTCTTCCTGAAAACTACCGTATTATGGCAACTGGAGATTTGATTGATGGTGAGGAAGAGTACGCCTGGCTGGATTCCCTGGCTACCGAAGGAGATTCCCTGTATTCTCTTGATAAAAAAGCATTTAAAAAAGCAATTCGCGAATTACAGAGGGGGAAAAAGAAAAAGGGAAAGTTTGTAAGGAATTTCATTGGTCATTTCAAAAAAGATGAGGGTGATAATGAGGAGGAGATAAAATCTTCATCCGTTATGAAAACACTTCACTTTCATCAGGAGAATGTTCATGATTTTGCCTGGTTTGCAGATCCTAAGTGGATTGTGAGAAAAGGCACTCTTTATCTAGCAGATTCCACCCGTGAAGTCACACTCTGGAGCATGTATTATCCCAAGAATGCTAAACTGTGGGAAAACTCCATTGAGTATCTCCATGATGCCGGGTACTGGTATAGCAAATTCAGCGGTGATTATCCCTACAACCATCTCACAGCGGTGGATGGGGATCTTAGTGCCGGTGGAGGTATGGAATACCCCAATATTACTGTTATATCAAAGAGGGATTCAAAGCATCTATTGGAAATGGTCATTATGCATGAGGTTGGTCATAACTGGTTTTATGGCATATTGGGCAGTAATGAACGGGATCATGCTTGGATGGATGAGGGGCTGAACGAATTTTGTAATATCCGCTATTGGGATAAAAAATACGGGGATAATAACAGGCGTTATGTGATAAATGAATTTACACAGGAGAAACTGGGACCATTCAGCATCGGGCATAATATGAGATTCGGCTTCATGGATTATATGGGCTATACATCCTTGGTGAAAATGGGCGATGAGGAGCCTTTGGAAACTTCTTCTAATGACTTTAAAATTCGATCAAACTACTGGCTAAGTTATTCCAAGTCAATGGTATACTCTTGGCATTTGCTCCATTATCTGGGTGAAGAGACCATAGATAAAATCATGCACAATTATTATGAGGATTGGAAATTTAAACACCCCTACCCTCAAGATTATTTTTCATATTTTGGTAAGTATAGCGATAAGGACCTGGACTGGTACACCCACGATGTCTTCTACAACACAGGCACGGTTGATTATGCAGCTTCAATTATAAATAATGACGCTGTATTTATTAACTACGGTTCGCTTACAGTTCCCTTTGAAGCTGCCTTTTATGATGAAAAAAGAAATGAGATATCCCGACAATGGTTTGAAAATGTAGAGCGGGTGAAGTCGGTGCCATTACCGGAAGGAACCAAATCAATTATTATTGATCCGGAGGGAACACTTCCTGATGTGAATCGTCCAAATAATGCCACCTATAAACCTCTAAAGTTTACCTGGATATTTGATGAGCCTCAACATTATAAACGGGAAATATTCTGGATGCCCTGGCTGTTCAGCTGGAACCAGTTTAATGGCTGGACACCCGGCCTGAATTTCTATCATGGTTATGTACCTGGCTATAACTATGGTATAGGTATACAGCCCATGTGGGATATTAAGCATGAACAGCTCATTGGTTCTGTAAAATATAAGCGTACTCTTTATAATTTTTTGAATTTTAATACCAGCACATTTAACATTGATATTGCTCGGAATTCCGGCCGGTCGGGTGCCCATATGGCATTTGAAGGCAAAAGGAAAGAACATTTAAAACGTTATCCTGTATGGACAAGCATTGCTACAATAGATTACCATAACATTGAAGAAAAATCTGTTGATTCAAGCTATTATGATAAATGGTCAATAGCAGTAGGCTTTGCGGAGCTGAAGTTTCATAACCGACCGAATCCATACCTGGCTTATCATTTTCGTACAGGCATAAAAACCAGTATTGTGGGCAGTCAATTTATGCGCTTCAATATCCAAACCAACATCAATTACAGATTTACTAAAGAGATTAAGACAAAGCTTCGTATATGGATTGGTGGATTTATTGTTGATAATGATATTCCTAAACAGTATCAAACTTATCTCAGTGGTAATATTGATCCAGATTTCCGCAATAATTTCATCTATAATCGTACAAGTGATATAAATGATATTTCCATCGGTACTCGCCAGTATGATATTGGAGGGCCTTCTATACATGGTTTGATATTAGAAGATGATAAAATGAAGGGAGTCGAAGACTGGGTTATTTCTGCCAATTTTGATATTACAGTGCCGAAATTTCCTGGAAAGCCTTTTATAGATCTGGCTGTGGTTGAAGGTGGGGATTCCTATATTGATTTTGGTATCAGAAAATCGTTCGGTCCTCTGGAAATTATTTTGCCTCTTTATCAGAGTTGGGATGAAAATGGTTTTGTTACTGATACTGACTGGCTCTTGAAGCGTATGCGCATTTCATTGCGTTTGTCCGATTTTAATATCCAGAATTTGTTCTAACATCTCTTTTAGACATGAAAAAAAATTAGTTAGAACATGGGCTTTAAATAATATGTAAATTTCCCCACGGGTTTCAACGTTATTATATAGGGGTTAGTATTAAATATGGCAAAATGGGACAAAGATTCCTTTCTGAGTGATCTGCAAAAAAATTGTAATCGTGAAGTCGTAAAAATTGGTCGTCAGATCATTGATTTTTCCGAGAAACAATCCTCAGATCTGAGTTGGGGCAGAGGCAGTGATCATGGTACCATGACTTTTCGGTGTTCTTCAGATATCGGGGATGTACCAATATTTCATCTCTTATCAGATGGAAGGATAAACCTGCAGATTAATTTTCTTAGGGGAAAAGATCTGCCTAAGATGGTTCTTCGGGATATGATTGTGAAACTGGAATCTAATTTTCTTAAGGAATATGATCCGGAAATGTATCCGACTGATACATTCGTACCCATGGAAGAGTTATTTCATACTAAATCTCAGGTAGAGAAGTTTTTAAAAACAATTGAAGGATGTGTATATCGTTTGAAACAATGATAGTGTCATTATGTAATTAAGCCTATTGCCCTGTCTTTTTCCAGCAGGGCATTTTATTTATCTGTATGTATAGATCACAATTTCACTTCCTTTGCTTGACTCCACTCAAATACCCTCGGTAAATTCCTTGACAATGGATGTGATTCGCTTAAAGAATATGGTCTTTTACGGTTATCATGGAGTTTCGGAATCGGAAAAGTCACTTGGGGGTAAGTTTGAGGTTGATCTGGATTTATACTGTCCGTTAAAAAAATCCGGTGAATCTGACAAACTTAGAGATACAATTGATTATGAAGCTATTTATCAGACGGTGAGATCCTGCACGACTAGTCATAAATATTACTTAATCGAAGCCCTTGGAGAGACAATTGCCCAATCGGTTCTGGAGCAGTACAAAGTAGATCACCTGAGAGTGCGTGTGCGTAAACCTCATGCAGCGGTGAAAGGAGTTCTTGATTCTGTGGAAGTCGAATTGGAGAGATCTCTGGAGGATTATGTCTGAAACAGTCTACTTGTCCCTCGGTTCAAATTTGGGAGATCGAGAAGCAAATTTAGCCGGTGCAATTACAGTACTGGGAACATATTCTGAAATCCAGGATGTCCAAAGCGCATCATTTTATGAAACAAAACCCCTTTACAACCTAGACCAGCCGGATTTTCTAAATACGGTAGTAAAATGTCACACAGGATTTAATCCTTTTAAAATGCTGGATGCGGTGATCAACATCGAAATCCTTCTTGGAAGATCAAAAAAACATGAAAAAAATCAACCCAGAATAATTGATATTGATATATTATGCCATGGTGATGCAATCATTGAGACCGAGGAATTAACCATACCTCATCCGGGAATACTTACCCGACTTTTTGTTCTCGTTCCTTTTACCGAATTAGACCCTGATTATATCCTTCCACTCTGGGGGAAAAGCATATCAGAAATGTTGATTTATTGTCCTGATCAATCGGTTATCAATAAACATCTCATTCAAACGAGCGCATGAGAAATTTATACTATGTTGCAATCGAAGGTCCAATTGGTGTAGGCAAGACCAGCCTGGCTAATTTATTAGCAGAAAAGTTGGGTGCTCGAAAGGTTTTGGAAGATTTCGAAGATAATCCATTTCTTGCTGATTTTTATGAAGAACCTGAGCGTTTTGCATTTCAAACCCAATTATTTTTTCTTTTACAGAGGTATCAACAGCAGCAGGAATTGCGACAAGTTGATATTTTTCATAATCTACTCATAACGGATTATATGTTTATTAAAGACAGATTATTTGCTTCTTTGAATTTAAACGAGAAGGAGATGAATCTTTATGATACAATTGCGAACCTTCTCGAGAAAAATGTCATTAATCCGGATATGGTGATTTATTTGCAGGCAGATACAGATACATTGGTGAAAAATATTAATAAAAGGCAGAGAACCTTTGAAGTAAATATATCCTACGAATACATAGATGGATTGAACGAAGTGTATAATGAATATTTTTTCAGGTATCAGGATACACCCCTAGTGATCATCAATACAAACAACATTGATTTTGTGAACAATTCCAAGGATCTTGAAGAGGTAATTCAGTGCATACGAGAACCGATCTCTGGAACAAAATTTTTTAATCCTACAACGGAATTATAGATTTCATTTTTTATAGTATAGAGCCAGGGTTTCTATGTTTTTTAAATATATTCTATTAGCAGCCATTATCTATTTAGGGGTTAAAATGTTCCAATTTGTTAAACAATTCCGTATTATGACGGGAGACAAAAAGAAAAACAAGCCAACTGAAGAAAAGGATTATTCCAAGTTGGAGATACGAGATGCGGAGTTCAGGGACTTGGATGAGTGAAGAGTTGATATGTTAAAAATAAAACCATGGCTAACAACCTCTTATAGCTCACATCAATTTTGGTATGCAATTTTGAGGATTACCGTAGGGCTTTGTATTGCATTTGGGCATGGACTTGGAAAAATTGCAGGTGGCTCCGAAAAATGGATGGTGATTGGTTCTCTGGGATTAAAAAGTATCGGAGTGGAATCTTTCCATACTTTTTTCGGATTCATGGCATCTTTTTCTGAATTTGTTGGTGGAATCTTATTGGCAATTGGATTTTTGGTAAGGCCATCAGCAATCCTTCTGACAATTACCATGGCATTTGCAGTATTGTTCCATTTTAAGTCGGGAGAATTCGGGGAGTTTGCTGCAATTTATGGAATACTTTTCCTTTATTTTGGATTGACTGGGCCCGGAAGATTCAGTGTTGATGCGAAATTATTTGGTTGGAAAAAATGAAAGCGGTTCGAATCCATGAACACGGGAATGTTGATGTCCTGAAGTGGGAAGAGGTTTCAATTCCAAGCATATCGGAAAACCAGGTTCTTGTTGAGATAAAAGCTGCCGCTATGAATCATCTCGATCTCTGGGTTCGAAAAGGTATACCAGGAGTTCCACTCCCTTGTATTCTCGGTAGTGATGGTTCTGGAACTGTTAAAGAGATAGGGAGTAAAGTAACATCTTTTAAGACAGGAGATGAGGTCCTGATTCAACCTCTGACTTACTGTAGGGAGTGTCGGTTCTGCGAGTATGGGCAGGAAAATTATTGCGAGTCTTGGGGGATTTATGGTGAGAATCAGAATGGAACTCAATGCGAATTTATGGCAGTGGATGAAGATCATCTTCGTTCAAAACCAGACCATCTGAGTTTTGAGGAAGCTGCTGGATTTCCATTAGTTGCTCAAACTGCTTATACTATGCTGGTCAGACGGGCCAAGATTAAACAGGGTGAAACAGTGTTCATCTGGGGGGCAGGATCGGGAGTGGGCAGCATCGCTATTCAGATTGCAAAGGAGAAGGGATGCCTGGTGATTGCTACTGGTGGGTCAGAGGAAAAACTGAATTTGGCACAGGAATTAGGTGCAGATAAAGTATTGAATTACAAGCTTGTGGATGTAATAGAAGAAGTGAATCGATTTACTGATGGCGGCGGTGTAGATGTCATCTTCGAACACGTTGGAGCAAAGACCTGGAACACCAGCCTGAAAATATTGGGGAAGGGAGGTCGCCTTGTAACCTGTGGTGCAACAACAGGTGCACATGTGGAAATTGATATAAGGTACTTGTTTTACAAACAGCAGTCTATTATGGGTTCTACAATGGGAGATGTGGCTGCCTTTGATGAAGTAATACAATTGCTGGAAGAAAAAAAAATTCGGCCTGTAATTGACAAAGTTTTTCCAATGAAAAATATACGCGATGCACATGTTTATTTAGAAGAAAGTCATCAAGCAGGAAAGGTTATTATAGTTCCTTGATTCAACCGAATTCAAAATATGAAAAACATATTTTTATTTGTGTTAATGAACGCAATCCTGATAGTTCTCGAGGAGATTGTACACGATGTGGAGGTCAGGAAATCAGGTTGGAATTTGTCAGATTAATAAATCAATATGGATTGAAGGGAAAAGTACGTGCGAATAAATCAGGATGTTTAGATGCGTGTGAGTTAGGTCCGACAGTAGTAATTTATCCAGGGGGAATTTGGTATAATCAAATTTCATTAAGTGATGTAGAGGAGATTTTTAAAACATCTGTTCTTGGAAATGATGCAGTCGAAAGATTAAGGTCAACGAATAAAACATGGGAACAATTAGCTAAATTGCGAAACCAGTAAGCTCAAATGTTAAGATCGAGCCTTATTTGTCTCTTTTTATTATCCCTTTCAATGGGGAAGACTACCAATCCTTCCAGCTTTGGAATTGCTACTGGTTCACATGGATGGGGAATTTCCTACCAAAGAATTTTGAAATCAAATGTGAATAGTGAAATAAATTTTGAATTCCGTTTTTATGATGTGAAGGGTACCGATGAATTTCCCATTTCTACTTATTATGGTACGAAAACCATAAATGAAAAAAGTCTAGTGATCTCCCCGGTTTTTGCAGGATTTCGGTATTATCCGTTTGAAGGGAAGATTGAAAATAACTTCTCACCTTTTGTGACATTGAAGGCAGGTCCCCTATTTATATTTGATGGGAACGAGGAGATAACTTCCTTTTTTGAACGCTGGAAAAAAGCGGAAATCCATGTGGCGTTTGGGGGTCACGCTGGAATCGGTGTGAAATTCCTCAGTTCTAATGTCTCATCATTATCCATCAGTGCGGGCTTTGATATCTTCCCCATGAACGAAACTATTGATGATCAATCTCAATACAATGGATTTCTCTTCCAGTTTGAATTCAGCTGGTGGAAATAATTATGGATGATTAGATTGATTTTCATTAGAAATCGTATTAAAAAAGAGGTTCAAATATGAATGATTGTCTATTTTGTAAAATAATTTTAAAAGAAATTCCATCTGATGTGGTGTACCAAAATGACCACATCTTGGCCTTTCGGGATATTAATCCCCAGGCACCAACACATATTCTGATCATTCCCAAAGAGCACATTTCCACATTAAACGAACTTGAGAAAATTCATCAGGCACTTGCAGGAGAAATCCTGTTGGCCTCCGCATTGCTTGCAGATCGTGAAGGAATCGCTGAAAGTGGATATCGGACAGTGTTTAACTGCAATAAAAATGGCGGACAGGATGTTTATCATATCCACTTGCATTTATTAGGTGGAAGAAAAATGACTTGGCCTCCCGGTTAAGAAATTTAAAATATCAGGATGCGATTTTGGACAAAATATTCATAAGTTTGACACTATGATTATTGAGAAAAACAAGAAATTTAAAAGGGGATGTCCTGAAATATATACGCGATTCCCAGTTTTCTCTTTTTTACTGCAATTAATATAATGTTTATTTCTGATCTCAAACTTCATGGTTTTAAGTCCTTTGCAAACAAATCAAATATGGATTTTGGTGAGGGAATCACTGCTGTTGTAGGTCCGAATGGGTGTGGGAAGACCAATATTGTTGACGCCATTCGTTGGGTGTTGGGTGAACAGAAGTACAGCATTCTACGAAGCGGAAGAATGGAAGATATTATATTTAACGGAGCGAAGGGATTAAAGCCCCTGAGTGTTTGCGAAGTGTCACTAACCGTTCATAACAACAAGGGGAAACTGCCTATTGAGTATAACGATGTTGAGATTGGCCGTCGAATTTATCGAAACGGTGACAGTGAATACACGTTAAACAGAACCCCCTGTCGGTTGAAAGATATCCATGATTTATTTGTTGATACGGGGATGGGTGCGGATGCTTATTCGGTCATTGAATTGAAGATGATCGAACAAATATTATCAGAAACGGGGGAAGACCGAAAAAGGATGTTTGAGGAAGCTGCTGGAATTAACAAATATAAAACCCAGCGAAAATCTGCTATAAGAAAATTTGAGGCTACCAGGCAGGACCTTGACCGGATCAACGATATTATTTTGGAAGTGAAAACGAAGGTGCATGGGTTAAACCTTCAATTAAAACGATTCAAACGTCATGAAAATATGACAAAGTATCTTAAAGAAAGTGAAATTTCCCTGGCATTTTTGAAGATAGTGCGCTATGAAGAACTGGCCAGACCTTTATATAAAAAAATCGAGGAATTCAAACGGATTCGGAAATCAAAAGAAACAAAGGAAAGTATTCACGAAGCGAAGCTGGTCCGTCTTCGCGAAGTTTATCAACAGCAGGATAGAGAACTGATCTCTCTGCAGGATGAACTGAAAACTTTGGAGGAGGAACGGGATGAATACCACCAGAATGTGCTGGTTTACACTGAACAGAAGCGATCAGCTGAATCTACTTTAGAACGGTTACATCTTGAGAAAAAGAGTAATGATAACAAGAGAGATAAACTGTCAACTCAGATCAATGGTATTGAACAAGAAGTCGAATCTTTAAATCCGCATGTAGAAGCAAAGCTGGTGGAATACAAGGGAAAAAAACAAACGTTTGACTCTGTTGAAAGGGAATATGAGAAGGCACAGGCTTTTGTGGAAAAACTTCAATCAAAACGCTGGGAGGAACAGCGAAAAGTATCTGACCAGGAATCTCTTTTCAAACGTACCGAATCTCTCATTAAAGAGAAAACAAAACTGGTCCAGAAACTCGAAAAAAATCTGGAATCTATGGAAAAAAATCAAGTTGAATATTCCAGCCAGCAAAAAATCATTGAACAGAAAAAAACCAATATTCAGAATAAATTGGACAAAAAAAATACGAAACTGACAGAACGAAAATCAATTTTGTTAACACTGAAAGAAGACCGCCAGGAGTCAACTCAGAAACGTCATTACGTTCTTACCCAGTCGGAATCGCTGGAATCCCAACTTCAATTTTACAGGGAACTTGTTGCGAAGGGAGAAGGGTTGCCAGGGGGATCCCGCTACATTCTGGATAGGAAAGAGGATTATCCTGAGATTTTTGGAACCATAGCTGATTTATTCCAGGTAGATGAAAAATATCAAAGTGCAATTGATAGCGCCCTGGGAGATTTAGCATTCTGCCTGGTGGCAAAGGACAGGAAAACAGCCCTGTCAGTTCTCGAAACAGTGCGGGGGAAAGAAGTTGGAAACATGTCTATCATTCCTCTTAAAGAATTATCTGCAAGTGTTCCTGGACTGAAACCACTTCCCAAGAATAAAGAAGTTATTGGACGGGGATCAGATCTGGTGAAAACAAAAAGGTCTTTTCAAGCTTTAGCAGAGTTTTTACTTGGGGATCTCCTTCTTGTAAATGATTTAAAAGAAGCGATCAAGGGGTCTAACCTTGCAGGGTGGAATACTGTTGATTTATCAGGGGATTATTTTGGAAAAAACATGATTCTGTGGACTCCAGATAAGTCAGGGAAAGTTATTGTTGGAAGAAGGGAGAAGATTGAGCATTTACAAAGGGAGATTGATGGATTGGGGGAAAAAGCGGAATCCCTAAAAAATAAAATCCTTTTCAATGAGAATGATATAACGAAAAAAGAAGAGGAATTGGAAGGTTTGTCCATTGAAATCTCAACTCTTCTTGAAGAGCGGTCTGCTGTAGAAGCAAAGATAATTCAGAATCATTATCAACAGGCTCAGATAATGGGGTCCATTCAGGAAGAAAAACTGGAATTGAAAGAGGCACAGGAATCCCTGACTCAACTTTCGTATTCACTTGTTGATTTTGCTCCAAAGATTAAAGATGCACATACTATGCTTGATAATCTGCAGGGAAGTCTGGAAAAATCTGGTGAAAATTTAGCTAAAGCAAGAAGTGAGAGAGATACATTCTATCAACAGGTTCAGGATATCCGGATAGAATTACTCAATTTGGAAAATCAAAGGGAGAATCTCCAAATCCAGAAAAAAACTGCGGAAGGCACTATATCGGAACTTAAAAACAGAAGGCAAGGTATCGAATCAGAGACTCAATTCTCTGAGGAAAAGAAAGAGACGCTTAAAACACAGATTGAAGAAGGGGAAAGAAAATTAGTTAAAATTAACGGAAGATTGCACCACCATCGATCCATCCTGGAGTTAAAAAGGCAGGTGTACAGTGAGACTTATCAGGAGATTGAAGCAACGGAAAACCAAATTCGCTCCGAACAAAGAAACCGGGAATCTATCCTGGAAGAATTGAAAAAATGTGAATTAGAAATTGTGGAAGATGAACAACAGATTCAGCTCATCCGGGAAAGGATCAGGGATCATTATGATGAAGAAATTTCCAAAACTCTTCAGGTTGAAAAGGATGAAGCAATCCTCATTTCTGACATTGAACGAACCAAACAAAGTATTGAAAGAATTGGCCCCGTAAATATGGCGGTTCAATTGGAATATGATGACGAAAATAACCGTTTTGGATTACTGAATGAACAGCGGGATGATTTGATTTCTGCGGAGGAAAACCTACGTAATACAATCCAAAAAATTGACAAGGTGGCCCGGATTCAATTTCAGAATACGTTTGATCAGATCAAATTAAATTTTGAGAAACTGTTTGTTCTGTTTTTTGAGGGAGGACAGGCCTCTCTGGAACTTACAGGAGACCCGGACCCATTGGAAGCGGATATTTCCATCCGTGCTCAACCACCTGGGAAACGGAATCAGCACCTGAGGATGCTTTCAGCAGGAGAAAAATCACTCACTGCTATTGCATTGCTTTTTTCTATCTACCAATATAAACCCAGCCCCTACTGTATACTGGATGAAGTGGATGCACCGCTGGATGATATGAATATCAAAAAATTTACAAGGGTCTTGAAAAAGTTCAGTGTCGAAACCCAATTTATAATCGTGACTCATAATAAGCTTACCATGGAAGCCGCTAATTATCTTTATGGAGTGACGATGGAAAATAAGGGAGTATCTAAATTAGTTTCGGTGAGGTTTGAAAGTTGAAATATCCTCCCAAATTCAAAACGTAGAAATTATTGCTTTATATTTTTGATAAAAAGCTGAAAGCGGGAATCCTACTACATTGTAATAACATCCGTTTACTTTTTTAACACAAACAGAAAACCAGTCTTGAATTCCGTATGATCCGGCTTTATCAAGGGGATTATATGTTTCAATATAGTTCTGGATTTCGTTTTTAGATAAGTGCTGAAAGGTCACCCGTGTTTCTTCGCTGAATATTTCACAGATCTTTTGGTCTTTCAATTCCAGACACACTCCTGTAATAACGGTGTGAGTCTTCCCTGAAAGCCAGGACAGCATTTCAGTACCTTCCTCTTTATTGGAAGGTTTCCCAAGGATTTTGTTATTAAAAACGACAATTGTATCTGCACCAATTACCAATCGGTCAGGAAATTGGTTTGCAACAGAATGAGCCTTCAGTTTCGCAAAATGTTCAGCGAAATCTTTTGAGGGAAGACGTAGGGAAAAATCTTCATAAATATCACTTGGGATAACCTGAAAATCCAGTCCAATTTGTTTTAGCAGAAACTTTCGCCTTGGAGAACCGGAGGCAAGGATCAGAGGAACCTGATTCATCGAAATTTGGCCATTCTCCCGATTGTGGATACACTGGAACCGTTTGCATCTGCTTTTACCCTGTAAAGGTATACTCCGTTAGCCAATTCTCCACCGAAAGAATCTCTACCATCTTCCCAGTTGACTGTATAATATCCAGCAGTTGGAAATGTTATCTTTTCAAAAGACTTTATTTTTCTTCCACTGAGGGTATACACGTCGATGGAAACTTTAGCAGGCGTTGAGATTTCAAATACGAATTGTGTGGAAGTTTTGAAAGGATTAGGATAATTCATAACCTGGAAAAGGCGTAGGCTGTTGTTTTCTGCTTGGTTAAGATAAATTTCTTTTTCGGAAGGATTATTTGCACTGTCCCAGGCTTTAATACGAATGTTTATTATCTCAGAAAAATCATCTAAATTTGGTTGAATGATTCCGGTTTGAATGCTGTTGGAATCATAAATAAATCGATTGGTTATATCTGTCACATCCCCAGTGGCTAAATCCGTGAGGGATATTTCATGTCCGGGTTCACCTGCCAGATTGATACCAAGGCTGTCTTCCAATCGTATAACCAATATTTCGTTATCCCGGAAATGATCACCGGATTTGAGGATCCGTCCTTTATTGGTTTCGAACGAAATAATTGGGCCTTCATCATCATGGACAGAACTGCCACTGGTGAAATAAACAGGCGAATATGTTCCAACCGCTTCTCTTGTACTATCATTTGATATTAAATAAAGGTTGAGATGTCCTGGGTTTTGAGAATAAGAAATATCCTTTGGAACTATAAGATTTCCGGAAAAATTGTTATCTGAAAATGTGAATTGTCCTTGGAATAAAGTAGCTCCTGGAAGAATATATGAAATTGTAACGGATCCAAAATTACGTTCTACTTGGCGATCTGAATCTTTAAGGATAACATAGCCGGACCCTCCTGAATTAAATGGACTGATTCCACTGAATTCCGCCACCTCCAGTGTTTTTAATGTGTCTGGATCAAGGGTTGTAGCAGTGAGAGTTTCATTGGGAAAGGGAATGCTCATTCCCGGATCGCCAAAAAGATGAAACTTCTGCCCTCCAGAGTCTCCTGTTTTTACTGATTGAAAGATAGTTCCTATAGGTTGATCTGTGATATTTCCGTTTGGAAAAAATGCTTGAAACAATCTTTTTTCGTTGAGCCAGTTGGATGCATATCCAATACTATGGCTGGTGGAGATGATCGCAGATGCACCATTCATAGGCAAGCGGATAATATCTTCGGAAAAGGCGTCAGTGTTTGGATTATCAAACTGTCCCCAGGAACAGGTTCCGGCAATCCAGATAGGAAGTTTCATTCCGGTGTTGATAAACTGAAGATCCCCCCTGTCTTTCTGAAGAAGTTTTTCCTGAGCCCAACTTGAGGAACTTCCGTGACCAATATAATTAATGATGGCGGTGCCGTTATCTAAAGCATCAAAAAGAGCTTGGGTTGCTCCCGGTTTTACAACTCCATATGCTGAGGCATCACTTACTTCCGGATATTCGGTTAAATAAATTTTTTGAACATTAATAAAAGAAGGAATATAATTTATGGCTAAGGAATCAGAATATTCTATGTGTTCAGTATCGTTAGCTACTGGTCGTTCTACATCGTCCGCAGCCAGTGTTATCCGGTTACGCCATAATCCTAATTCCGGATTTGTTTCGTATTCGATGATTTTCTCTACAAAAGCTTCTACATCAGCCACATGTCGCGCAGGATACCGGCCAAGAGCAACTGCTGGTATGTCCCCATCAATTGCAGCCAGAAGATCATCAGATGCGTATTCATATTCTCCAGCTCCACGATACATTGTTGGTACAAATTCGATATCACCCATAAGCAGGGCAAAAGCAAGACTATTTGACGAGCCGGTAACAGCGTTTTCAAAGAAACTCAGGATGGCTTCTGCTTCTGAATTGTTCTCGTTAAGAAATTCGATGTAAATCTCTTCTAAGGGGACATATGAAGTTGTCAGCGGATCGGAGCCGAAACTGGAACGATGATTCAGGAGTGGTTGGCTGGCACTCTCAAAGTTCTGAGGACCTATAATGATATATTCGGCTCCATCTACCAGGCTTTTTAAAAGAGGAGCGAAAGGTTGATCTGTTTCTTCCATTTGCCTTGGGGAGACAGACATTATCCATTCCTTTGCAGTTTTCCAGTTCAAAACTCTCACTGCCAGGAGCCCCTTCTGGTGTTTGGACAGATCTCCTGAAGGTTCTTGAAACTGATCATCAAATTGGATTGTGATTAATATCTCTGAATAATATTCATTCTGGCCAGCGTAAGGGGACACTTTCAGTGTAGCAGTATTTAATCGCTGGAGTTTTTGCTTCTGAATCCATTCAACGCCGATATCTGTCAATTCATTACAATTTTCAGGGCAGGGTCGTTTTCCTTGGAATGAGGCATTCATGGCAGGATAATTTTCTGAAGGGAGACCAATGAGAAAGTGAACTGGCTGCAAATCACCTTTGTGTGGATTATTAATGGTGACTACAAATTTGAATTCATGGGAGGAGGAAAAGATTACACTTTCTCCCACATCACCAAAAAGTTGAACAATACCTAAGATGGATATAAAAATAAAAATGAGTAATCGAATCATGGATGAAATTAAGTCATACTTACTGGTAATGAAATTGGATATATAATCTGTCCCGTCGTAACTTTTTATTACGTTTTTAAACGGATATTATTTGTTTCAGTTCCTAACCTATAGATAAAGATACCATGTTCGATATTGAAAAGATTGAAACCATATACAGCAGGATGGGAAACCGAATCACCCAAACCCGTCAAGCCTTACAAAGGCCGTTGACCATCTCAGAAAAAATCCTCTATTCTCATTTGGGGCATAATATAAATCCAATGGATTTTGAGAGAGGAAGATCTTACGTAGACTTTTGTATAGATCGGGTTGCCATGCAGGATGCCACTGCACAAATGGCTTTACTCCAGTTTATGCAGGCAGGAAGAGACAGGGTGGCTGTTCCGACCACCGTTCATTGTGATCATCTGATTCAAGCTCGGCTTGGAGCCGATAACGATCTTCAGAAAGCAAAAGAGTCAAACCAAGAGGTATATGATTTTTTGGAGTCTGTTTCCAATAAATATAGTATTGGATTCTGGAAACCAGGGGCTGGAATAATTCATCAGGTCATTTTGGAAAATTATGCATTTCCTGGCGGGATGATGATTGGAACTGATTCTCACACAGTCAATGCCGGTGGTTTAGGTGTGATAGCTATTGGAGTTGGCGGAGCTGATGCAGTTGATGTGATGGCTGGCATGCCATGGGAACTGCTGTTCCCAAAATTGATTGGTGTGAAACTTATCGGTGAAATGAATGGTTGGACATCAGCCAAAGATGTGATCCTGAAAGTTGCGGGCATTCTTACTGCAAAAGGTGGAACTGGCGCTATTTTAGAATATTTCGGTCCCGGTGCAGAATCCTTATCCTGTACAGGTAAAGGAACCATCTGCAATATGGGTGCTGAAATTGGTGCCACCACTTCAATTTTTGCTTATGACGAAAGTATGGTCGAATACCTCCATGCAACTGGGAGGGCAGAGGTGGCTGACCTTGCAGATAAGATTGCGGATAATTTAAGATCTGATGCTGAGGTTTATGACAATCCTGAAAAATTCTACGATCAAATAATTGAAATAAATCTCTCAGAATTGGAACCTTATCTAAATGGGCCTTTTACCCCCGATTTGGCGACGCCAATTTCGCAGATGGCAGCGGAAGCAAAAGAAAACGGCTGGCCCACAAAGGTTGAAGTTGGATTGATTGGTTCCTGTACAAATTCATCCTATGAAGATATTGCACGTTCAGCATCGATCGCTGAACAAGCGGTAAATAAGAAGTTGCATGTAAAAAGCGAATTCACCATTACACCGGGGAGCGAGCAGGTGCGCTTTACCGTCGATCGTGATGGTTATCTGGAT
>DPYO01000250.1 GCA_003535775.1 Fidelibacterota bacterium
AGTGGTGAACTGCTTGCTTACGGTTATACCGATGAATCAGGCACAGCCACTTTGGAGCTTGGCGATGCAGGCGATGTACCAGGGGAACTTGATCTGGTGATCACTGGTTTTAACTATCTCCCATATGAATCAACTGTTATGGTTTTATCACCGGATGGTCCCTATCTGGTCATCGATAATGTTTCTGTAAATTCTGGTTTAGATGAAATAATTGAATTTGGTGAATCGGTGGAGCTGACTCTCGCTCTTGAAAATGTGGGGAATGATGATGCTTCGGATGTTACGGTTACCATTACTTCTAGTGATTCCTATATATCCATTACAAACGGCCTTGGAACCATCACTTATATTGGCCCGAATGAAACCGTGGTTGTGAGCGGACTGTCCTTTGATGTATCGACTGATGTTCCTGATGATCATAGTTTTGATTTATCATGTGTTATAAATGCTGGCAGTGAAACCTGGGAATCTATAATTTCCCTGATTGCGTACGCTCCGATGGTTTCAGTTGGTACAGTGGCTGTTGATGATGAAAATGGTCAACTTGACCCGGGTGATACTGCAGACCTGATTGTTACACTGGTTAACGACGGTGGTGCTGCTATAAACAATGTAGCGGCTATTCTTAATTATCCTAATGATGATGGTTTGATCATCGTTAATGATGGAACTGATGAGCTATCGGTTATACCGGCTAATTCCAATGGTACGATTACTTTTAATGTAACAGTTGCTGATTGGGCAAACATTGGTCTAGTAGCAGATTTTATAATAGAGATCAGCGCTGATAATAACTATTCTGTTTCTGACCAGGTTTCTCTCACGATTGGACTTTGTCTGGAGGATTTTGAATCTGGGGATTTTGTCCAATATTCCTGGGAGTTTAATGGGAATGCGCAGTGGACGATTTCTGAAGATGCGTACGAAGGCAATTATGCTGCAAAATCTGGTGCCATTTCACATAACCAGACTTCCGTGATGTCAGTCACTTTGGATGTCTTTGCCAGTGATGAGATATCTTTTTACTACAAAGTTTCATCAGAGAATAACTATGATTATTTAAAGTTTTACATTGACGGAACGCAGCAAGGGGAATGGGCTGGTGATGTGGATTGGTCACAAACCTCTTTCTATGTAAACGCTGGAAGTCGGACTTTTACTTGGGAGTATGACAAAGATGGATCAGTCTCAAATGGCAGTGATTGTGCTTGGGTTGATTATATTATTTTCCCTCCATCCAATCTGCCAACACCACCCCAAATGGATGTTAATCCCATTTCATTTGATGTGTCTGTTCCTATAGATCAAACGTTAACGGAAATATTATCCATATTAAATGTTGGAGGAGGTTCGGTTGATTATAGCATAAACCTTGTTGAAACCACTTCAGGAAGAAATAACCCTGATGATGGAAGCATCAATATGGAAGAACAATTAGCTCTTGAAACTGACCAAGATATAGAGAAAAAGAGAAGAATCGCTGCTGGATTGGAGATAGAAGCAGCCGAAGTTACTTCTATGATTCATCCTGATTATGCCCCCGATTTGAGGGCTACTGATGTCACAATTGTATGTGACGGGGGAAACTATCAATATGAAGTTTCATGGAGTATAGTTGCTCCCAATGGAGATGAGGTTGCTTCTGGCGGTGCGCCATTTAATGGAGATGCTTCTTTGGATAGTGGAGTATATACAGTCTATGCAGAAGATTCGTTTGGTGATGGTTGGAACGGTAATTATCTCACTGTGACTGGCACAGATGGAACTGAATATTTATTTTACACTCTTGCGAACGGTTCAGAGGGAACTACAACCTTTGAAATTAATACTCCTGACCCCATTTCATGGATAAGTCTGAGTCAAAGTAATGGAAGTATATTAGGCGGGGATACCGATGAAATTGAGATTACATTTGATACAGCTGATCTGGAAGAGGGTTCAATGTACACTTGTGATATTGACATTAATTCCAATATTGGACTGATTACAGTACCGGTAACCCTCACAGTTGGAGCATTGAACATTACAATGAATGTTGACAATCTTTATGATTGGAATATAGTTGGTTTACCACTCATTGTTGAGAATGCCGCCTGCCAGGCAGTTTTCCCTGGTTCTATAGAAAATACGCTCTATTCCTTTGATGAAAATGGTTATGGACTCAATTCAGAGCTGTCCATCGGCAATGGTTACTGGCTTCGGTTTTGGGAAGCGGGCACATCAGCGATCTATGGAGAAGTTTTAGCATCGGTTACAATTTCTCTTAATGAGGGGTGGAATA
Source organism: Fidelibacterota bacterium (assembly GCA_003535775.1). Lineage (GTDB taxonomy): Bacteria > Fidelibacterota > Marinisomatia > Marinisomatales > UBA8229 > UBA8229. The sequence continues at coordinate 2,282 of DPYO01000250.1, forward strand.
TGATCTCAGGATGCTCGTTGCCTAATGGAGGCTGGATTGATCCGTTGGATATTGTAATACCAAATACACTCTATGGATTCGGAGAGAATGGCTATTTTAACTCACCGTCATTTGAGCCAGGCTATGGCTACTGGATACGGGCCAATGCCGCCGGTGAAATTATTGTGTCCGGGCCTGATGGTAATGCTAAGGTTGTTGTTGGCAATGCCATGAAAGATGCAAACCAAATCACGATCAATGGTACAATTCTTTATTTCGGGATTGATATTCCGGAAGAGAAGCAGCTGAGTTACAGTCTGCCTCCAAAACCACCGGTGGGAGCAGCTGATGTTAGATTTGAAAATAATATGAAATATGCTGAAGAGGGTGGACTTGTTGAAGTGATGAGTAACCGCGAGAGTCTTCAGATTGATTACCAGATAAATGTTGATGCCGGGGAGAAAATGCAATGGGTTTTGGTTGACCAGAGTACGGGTCAGGAATATGAGCTGAAGGACATCGGACATATCGAACTTGACGGAACTGCTGATTCCTTTATGCTGAAGAGGGCAGCTGAACTTCCGAAAACATTTGTGTTGTCACAGAACTATCCCAATCCATTCAATCCAGTCACGACTATTAATTACGAATTGCCGGAAGTATCATTTGTAATAATCAGGGTGTATAATCTTGTGGGACAGCAGGTAACTGACATCGTGTCAAAGGTAAAACCAGCGGGATATCACCAGGTAATGTGGGATGGTAAAGATCAATTCGGTGAACCGATGGCAAGCGGAATCTATATCTATTCAATAACCGCTAAGAATTTCCATGCCTTCAAAAAAATGGTTCTGATGAAATAGAATTCTCAAGTGAGAAGAAAGAGGGCACAGGTTAAAACCTGTGCCCTCCTGATTTTAGGTTAAACCGGATAAAACCATGAGAAAGTTTCTTTCCTTAATAGGGCTTTTTACTATGACCGGGTTGTTGTATGCCGGCAACCAGGGCAGTGATTTGCAAATAAAGACCGATGAATGGTTTCAGAATCATCCGGATTCTTATCCTCACTGGTTGACACCTGAAGAAGAACAGAGAAAAGATGAAATCGGACGTGACTTTTATCCAACCGATCCGCCAATCGGTCCGGTCCGTAACATTGCAGAGTTTGAGCCCATGGAAAGTGTTTTAGTCCGTTATCCCTTTGGAATTTCTTATTCTGTAATCGCAGAGATGTCAGAAGACATAATGGTAACAACCATTGTAAGCGGTCAAAGTCAGGAAAACACAGTCACAAATTATTATAGTTCAAATGGTGTAAACTTGGATAATTGCATTTTTTTACATGCTCCAACTGAATCATATTGGAGTAGAGATTATGGCCCCTGGTATGTTGTGAATGGAAATAATGAAGTAGGAATTGTAAATTTTATCTACAATCGACCCAGGCCAAATGATAACGAGATTCCAATTGAGATGGCAGAATTTTTAGACATAGAACTTTATGGTATGAATTTAATCACAGCAGGTGGTAATTATATGACGGATGGTATGGGTATTTCGGCAGCTTCCGAACTGGTCTGGGAAGAAAACTCGTCTCAAAGTCACGCGGCAATCGCACAACTGCTAGAAGATTTTACAGGTGTAACTAATTTCCATGTTATCCCAGATCCGAACAACACATATATCGACCATATTGATTGCTGGGGAAAATTTCTGGATGTTGATAAGGTTTTGGTTCGTTCCGTTCCTACAAGTCATAACCAATATGACGAAATCGAAGCTACAGCGGATTATTTTTTAAATCAAATATCATCCTATGGAACACCGTATGAAGTATATCGTGTGTATACCCCACAAAATCAACCTTATACAAATTCTCTAATTTTGAATGATAAGGTGTTTGTTCCTATTACAGGATCCTCTTGGGATGACGATGCTTTAGCATCTTATGAAGAAGCTATGCCCGGGTATGAAGTTTTGGGATTCACAGGTAGCTGGGAATCCACAGATGCATTGCACTGCCGTGCAAAAGGAGTTGCAGACCGGGGTATGCTTTACATTCGGCATATTCCTCTTTCAGGAGAAATTCCGTCCAGTAATGGCGATTTTGAAATTACAGCTACTGTCATTCCCTATAGCGGTGCATCAGTAAATAATAATTCTCCAACTGTATTTTATCGTGTTGATGGTGGTGGTTATCAATCAACAGTAATGGAATCAATTGTTGGTAATGAATTTTCGGGATATATACCAGCTTTGCCATTTGGCGGTGAAGTGGCTTACTATATACACGCAGCTGATGCCTCTGGTCGAAGTGCGGATCATCCGTTCATAGGAGCCCCGGATCCTCACATTTTTCAAGTTATCAGTACCCAGGTGGAAATGGATTTACCGCACCTGGAAAGTTGGAATTTAGTTGGATTGCCTCTTGTAGTTACTGATCCAGGTTATTTGAATCTATTTCCAACAGCGACTGAAAATTCATGTTTTTCTTACAACGAAAATGGATATTTGGCTGAAACATCTCTATCGGAAGGGAATGGATATTGGCTTCATTTTGAAGAAACAGGAAGTCATTCCATTGTGGGAGAAGTAATCAGTGAGATCTCAATAAATATGAATAATGGATGGAATCTTATTGCCGGAATCAGCTATAATGTAAATTCATATGAAATCCAGGATCCTGGGAATATTATTATTCCAAATACCTTATTTGAGTTTCAAGGAGCTTCTGGTTATGCCTATGCTGAATCTCTGGCACCTGGAAAAGGATATTGGGTACGAACTTCTAATTCTGGTGTTATTATCATCACGTATTTAAACAATACTCAAATTGGAAAAAATTAAAGTGAGCATCTTGTTATAACAGGAATGTATCTTTACCCTGTTAAATCTGTAGGGTTTTATTCTATTGGAAAGATAATTTATCTGCAATAGGATCTGATTTATCCTACTAAAGTTGTCAATAGGGCGATTGATGAAATTGAAAAATATCATAAAATTATCACTATTTGTACTGACGTATGCATATTCAATAAGCCTGTATGATGTTTATGTGCAATCAGGACCTGCCAATGGTTACGACAGGTACATAGAGTTAGATCCGAATTTTATTTATACAGGAGGAATCGGCTCAGGTGAGGAATCTATCTATATTCAAGGGAATGGTGCTGTGATTGATTTATTGGAGGGCACTGGCATATGGATTGCCGGTGATATCAACAACAATATCACGGGATCCCTTGATATTGATCATTGTACAATCACAAATGGCGGTTCATACGGAATCAATCTTTCCGGATATTCAACCAATTCTATTACCAATTGTAATTTGATTGATGTTTATTGGGGCATCCAAGTCAACGACAATATACATGTTACAATAAAGAATTGTAATTTTATTGATAATGTGTATGGTTTAGCAATTATTGGAGAAGATACTGATGTCAATCTTTCTTACTGTAATGCATGGAGCAACGATTATAATTATATGCTCAATTGTATTGGGTGAGGGAATATATGGGCAGAGTGTCTGCCTGAGCCAAGCACAGGAAATATCTTCGAGGACCCTCAATTCTTAAATCCCAATGAGTATCAGTTCTCCTATGATCCTGCATCTCCCTGCATCGATATTGGTGATCCTGAATATGAAGACCCTGATGGAACCAGGATCGATATTGGAGCAAATTATTTCAATCAGTCTGAAGAAATAATATCACTGGGAATTGATTGTTTTTCTGGATGGAATATGATTGGGCTACCGGTTCAAGTGGATAATAGCGGGTATCTAATACTTTTTGATAACGCAGTTGAAAACACATTATTTTCTTTTGGAGAAAACGGCAGTTATATACAGGAAGAAATGCTTACACCAGGGAATGGATATTGGCTCAGGATGACGGATGAATATGTTCAGGAATTTTCAGGCGAGCAAATTTTTGAAGTGATTGTTAATCTTGTTGAAGGTTGGAACTTGATTTCAGGTATTTCATATCCAATTAATGTGGATGCAGTAATTGATCCGAATGGACTTCTCATTCCCAATACAATCTATGAATATTTTGGGGGAGGTTATGTCACTGTGTCTTCAATTGGACCTGGTAAAGGGTACTGGGCGAGATCTTTAGGAAATGGAACTATTTCTATTATTTTTGAAAGATAATTTAATATGAACCTTTATTTCTGTGTTTAGTCTTTATATCAAGGAATAAACCAATGCGTTAAATATTGGTTTGACAATTATGAAGAGGAAAAACATTCCCATCACAGGGGCAGAAGATTTTTTTTCTGCCCTTTCTTTTATAGAATAAATTCATTTCTCAAATTACTTGGTAATTTTATGGATAATCAATTAGTAATGATCAAGCATGTGTCGATTGTATTAGTATTAGTGACCGTAACATCTTTTGTATATCCGGATGAATTTGATATTCCAGACGGTTATTATGAGCCATCAGAAGGATTATACGGTATTGAATTAAAAACTGCTCTCTATGAAATTATTAATGATCATGACAGCCAGAGTAATAGTTCACTTTGGACTCATTTTCAATCTACAGATAT
>DPYO01000105.1 GCA_003535775.1 Fidelibacterota bacterium
GAAGTAATATCATAAACAACGCGATTTATCCCTTTGACAGAGTTCACAATTTTATTGGATATCTTGGAAAGAATATCTGTAGGCATCCTGAACCAATCGGCTGTCATACCATCGTGGCTGGTAACAGCCCTGATTCCAAGGAGGTTCTCATAAGTCCGCTTATCTCCCATGACACCCACAGTCTTTACTGGAATCAAAATAGAAAACGCCTGCCAGATTTCATCATAAATCCCTTCTTCGTGTAAAATATTTAAGTATATGTGGTCTGCTTCACGGAGAATTTTCAGCTTTTCTTCGGTTACTTCCCCAATAATACGGACCGCCAACCCCGGCCCGGGGAAAGGATGGCGGTGGACCAGAGATTCGGGAAGACCTAATTCTCTACCGACTTCTCGAACTTCATCCTTGAATAAATCCTTGAGAGGTTCTATCAGTCTAAAATCCATCCCTTCTGGAAGTCCGCCCACATTGTGATGACTCTTTATGACAGCCGCTTTTCCTCCTTTCCTTGGAGCACCGCTTTCGATTATATCAGGATAAAGTGTCCCCTGGGCAAGAAATTCAATGTCACCATATTCTCGTGCTATATGTTCAAATGTGCGAATAAACTGTTCTCCGATTATTTTTCGTTTTTCCTCAGGATTTTCAACCCCTTTTAATTTTTTCATAAATAAATCAGAACTGTCATGGAGATTTATATTTACTCCCAAACCATCCCGCAAAGCAGAAATGCATTGCCCGGCTTCATTTTTTCTCATCAATCCATGGTCAATAAGAAATGCAATAGATTGCTCTCCGATGGCTTTATTCAGCAGCGCTGCGACAACGGATGAATCTACTCCGCCGCTCACTCCAACCAGAACCCGTTTCCCTGCTGTTATCTCACGAATTTTCTCCACATGTTCATGAATAAAATTTCCCGCCGTCCAATCGGGAGAACATCCTGCAATTTTGAATAAAAAATTATTCAGGATCATTTTTCCCTCAACTGTATGGTTTACCTCCGGGTGAAATTGAGCAGCAAACCGTTTTAATTCCACATGACCCATTGCTGCCACAACTCCATTGAAGGACTCTGCCATGACTTCCCAGCCAGGAGGAATCTGAGTAACCCTGTCCATGTGACTCATCCACACTTGAGTGTTGCTGGATACAGACTGAAAAAGATGTTCTGAATTCATTATATTAATCAACGCAAAACCGTATTCGCCATGAGATGATGATTCCACTTGACCATTATAATGATGAGCCATAAGCTGCAATCCGTAGCAAATGCCAAGGATTGGAATATCCATCGCAAACAGTTTTGAATCGTATTTCGGGGAAGAGTCTTCATAAACGCTGGAAGGCCCGCCGGATAAAATAATCGCCTTCGGAGATCGCTCCTTAATCACTTCTATTGAGACATCTGGTGACATAATTTCTGAATAGACATTCTGCTCACGAATTCTCCTGGAAATCAGTTGTGTATATTGAGATCCAAAATCCAGAATAATGATTCCATTTTCATGAAAATTACTCATGAAAATTCCCAATCATTTAATGATTCAAGGAAACTATTATTTGTTAATTCATAATGAATCGGCGTAATGCTTACATATCCATCTTCCAGGACACTACTGTCCAAATCAGATGCATCAACTGGGTTTACAATTTCTCCCGTCATCCAATAATATTGTCTTCCCCGCGGATCCTCCCGTTTTTCAAACCTGTCTTTGAAAAAAACATGGCCCTGTTTTGTTATTTTAATTCCTTTGATTTTATCCGAAGGAATAGCGGGTACATTCACATTCAAAAGTGTTCCCTTTGGCAGGCCATTTTTTAAAACAGCTTTGACTACTTTCTGCGCTATTTCAGTAGAAAAATCGAAATCCTGGCTTTTTTGAGAAGCTAAACTGATTGCAACGGATGAAATATTGTACATAGTCCCCTCTGTTGCGGCAGAAACTGTGCCTGAATAAATAATATTATTCCCTACATTGGCTCCGGAGTTGATTCCGGAAATAACAATATCCGGAGGTTTTTTACAAAGGGAGGTGATCGCAATTTTAACACAATCTGCTGGAGTGCCATCAACACTATATCCTCTGATTCCCCCATTTTGCTTAAACTCTTGAATTCGGATCGGGTCAGAAATAGTGATAGCATGTCCCACCGCGCTCTTTTCTGTATCTGGAGCAACTACGGTTACATTACCTATTTTCTCCATTGCTTCCCACAATCTAAAAATCCCACGGGAATGAATCCCATCATCATTAGTCACAAGAATATTTGGGCTCGGGGTCATTCAAGCATTCCTATGATATTTGTCAGGGTTTCTTTCATTCCTTCACGAGTAATGATATGATCCAGAAAACCCTTTTCAAGTAAAAATTCCGAACGTTGGAACCCACTGGGCAAATCCTTCCCAATCGTCTGCTTAATCACCCGAGGACCTGCAAATCCAATCAAAGCGCCCGGTTCAGCAAGTATGATGTCTCCCAGCATTCCAAAACTGGCCGTCACACCTCCTGTCGTCGGATCAGTTAAAATTGGAATATACAATCCACCATCTTCCAAAAACTTTGCAAGATGAGTAGATGTTTTTGCCATTTGCATCAGGGAGATTGCTCCCTCCTGCATCCGAGCGCCTCCAGATGAACAAATTAAAATAAAAGGACATTTTTGCTCACTCGCATACTTAATTGATCTCGAAACTTTCTCCCCTACAACAGATCCAATACTTCCTCCGATAAATTGAAAATTCATTATTCCTAAAATGACTTCAAAACCATTAATATTCCCTGAATAACACTGGATTGCTTCTTTTTTTCCGGTCATGGAAACTGCATCTTTTAACTGATTCCGATATTTTTTCTTTGCTTTAAATTTCATCGGGTCTAAGGATTGTACATTTGAGAATAATTCCTCATGGGAGTCTCCATCAAGCAATAAATCTAAATAAACCTCAGGTGTTACCCGAAAATGATGTCCGCAATGCCTGCAAACATTGTACGTTTTCTCTAATTCTGGTTTGTATAGAATTTCACTGCACGATGAACATTTCTCCCACAAGCCATCGGGCATGGATTTCTTTTCTCCCTCCTTTAATTTTTCGTCTTTGCGTTTAAACCAAGCCATTATTCTATTTAATTAAAAAGGGAGATATGTAGTCAGGAATTAGTTTATATGGGTTATCAGATATCCATTCCGTGAAATTCTTCTCCGCTAAAATCCCAATCCAGTGCGCTGAAGGTTGAATTTTCTTTAATTCTGGCACATTTAAACTATTCACTAGAGGCTCACCTCCGAAAAAATAAGTCGCCTGTTCCTGGTTGAAATTACATTTAATTTCATCCCATTCTAACACATCAATCTCCGATATATTTTGCAATTGCTCATTCTTCCAGATAAAATCTTGTTGAAAGAATGTTTCCCGATGAGAGTGGAGCAAGATTCGTATTGCTCCTTCAATTTTTCCTTTCGCAAAAACGAGAGCCTCAAGAGTTGGTACAGGGATGATGGGAATTCCATGGCTAAAAGCTAATCCTTTGCAATAACTAAGACCAATTCGCAAACCGGTAAACGACCCGGGACCAATGGATACTGCGATTCCGTCTAAATCTTTTAGCTTTACACCGGTTTCTTCAATCAATTTATCGTAAAATAAAGGTAGTTTTTCCGCATGGGCCCTCGGAGTTTTTACTTCCACTAAACCAATACATTCTCCATCGGAAATATACCCAATCCCACATATTTCAGTTGCTGTTTCTATTGCCAGAATTTTCATCTATTCCAACCATCGAAAGAAATAATTCTTTCCGTAGGCTTTTTGGGAACACGCTCGAACTGGATTGTGATTGTATCATCCGGTAATAAATCCTGGATAATATTTGCCCATTCAATTAATGTGATGCCATCAATAGGGTGCAAGAAAAATTCCCCACCTATATTGAGGAAATCATCGCTCCCTCTCATACGATAACAATCAATATGATAAAGATTTGTCTCCCTCCCGGAATATTCACTTATCAATTTAAATGTGGGTGAACCAACATGATCTTCTACCCCTAACCCTGAAGCAAATCCCTTGGAAAATATTGTTTTACCTGTGCCAAGATCTCCAAAAAGCGCAATAACCGTCATGGGGAGAATATCCCCTGCCATTTGGGCGGCTAAAGTCTTTGTTTCATCTTCAGACTTTGAACAAACCCGATGAATGTTTGTCATAAATTACGGCAATCCCTTCATGATTGCTACAGGGACCAGCATTTCCTCCATGGAAATACCACCGTGCTGGAAACTTCCCCTATATAAATTTTGGTATTTCCGGAATTGAGTCGGATACAAAAAATAGGTATCATTTTTTGCAATTAAATATGTTGTCTGAGGTACAAGTTCCGGTAATCGGAATTCAGATGGCTTTTTCAAAACCAATGCATTTTTGTTGGTACAATTCAGGTTCCGGCCATATTTATACCGAATTCCAGTGGATGTTTCTCTATCAGCCCCTACAACAACCCCCTGGTGGACTTTAATACTCCCATGGTCACTTGTGAGAACAACGTGAAATCCGCTCGTACTCAACTTTTTTAAGACCATAAATAGCCACGAATTTTCAAACCAAGTTTTGATTGCTAATCTGTATCCCGATTCATCTGGAAGCATTTCCTTCAACACCTCCGATTCAGACCGTTTATG
>DPYO01000214.1 GCA_003535775.1 Fidelibacterota bacterium
GGATTATCTACTCAGAGTCTCTGATTCTAAAATATGAATATGTGACTTTTCAAACTTATTTCCTCTCATTACTGGTGAAGGAAAAATGAGTTCTGCTAGATTTTAGGCAATAATACGGTTTGCACCTTTTCCCTCAAAAAACTGCTTGTTTAATCAGTACGAATGCCATAATCTTGTAATCACTCAAGCATCATCCGATGCTGTTTTGATGCATCGATAATCTCCGTTAAGAGATTGTTGCTCATCAGGCACGAGTCAATGAAAACGCACTTTGGTGCTTAATTAAGAAAGGAACCACATGGAGAGAGTTAAAAACCTCATAAAAAAACTAGAATTAGGAATCCTCGTAGCGTCCCTGTTCAGCGGAAGCGTGATGGCTGCAACAGACCTTAAATTCGCATTAGATTGGAAATTTGAAGGACCTGCCGCGCCTTTTTTTACTGCATTGGAGAGAGGCTATTACGCGGCCAGCGGTCTTGATGTCACTATCGATTCCGGAAGAGGCTCACTGGATGCTATCCCAAAGGTCGCTTCTGGTACCTATCCAATTGGAATTGCTGATATAAACTCATTGATTAAATTCAAGGACAAAAATCCAAATGCCAAAGTAATTGGAGTGATGATGTTCTATGATGTTCCACCATTTGCAATTATTGGACGAAAAAGTCTTGGAGTGAGTAAACCAAAGGATCTTGAGGGTAAAATCCTAGGAGCGCCTGCCCCGGACGGTGCCTATGCCCAATGGAATTCGTTTGTCCTGGCCAACGGAATAGATGCATCGAAGGTTACCATCGAAAATGTCGGTTTCCCTGTCAGGGAGCCCATGCTGGCCCAGGGGAAAGTACATGCAATAACCGGATTTTCATTTTCATCCTATATCAACCTCAAGTCCAAAGGCATTCCTGCAAGCGACATCAGTGTTATGCTCATGTCAGAGAACGGACTGGACCTTTACGGCAACAGCGTGATCGTCAACACGGACTACGCAAAGAAAAACCCAAATCTGGTTAAAGGCTTTATAAATGCCACTTTGATGGGAACTAGGGACGTCGTAGCAGATCCTGCATCTACAGTAAAATATGTTATCAAATACAACAATGTTGCCCGGGAAGCCGTGGAACTTGAACGTTTAGAGATGGCATTAAGGGATAACTTATTAACATCTTATGTTAAAAAAAATGGTATGGGTGGGATTAACAAGCAACGTTTTGAACGTTCAATCAAGCAGCTTGGAGAGTCTTATAAATTCAAACGAAACGTGAGGGTTGATAATGTATTTACAGAGGACTACCTTCCATCCAAAGCAAACCGGATTATCAACTGAAGAATCGGTTAAAATTTGCGTGAATCCCTTTGTTGAGATCGAGAATGTCACCCTGAGCTACTCTGAAGAGATCAGGGATACTGCCGTGCAGGAACTCTCGATGTCCATCAGTGAAGGAGAATTCTGCGCGGTAGTTGGCCCGTCTGGCTGCGGGAAATCAACCCTTATGAAGCTGGTCACCGGTCTGCTCTTTCCACAGACCGGTGAAATCAGGGTCGACGGTAGGAAAGTCAATTCAGCGCTCAAAATTGCTGGAATGGCCTTCCAGAACCCAGTGATGCTGCCCTGGCGCAAAACTCTTGAAAATCTCCTGCTTCCATTGGAAATCGTCTCACCTCACCGCGAACGCCTGAGGAGAGAAAAGCAGACCTACGTCAAACAGGCCCAGGAACTGCTGAAAACTGTCGGGCTGGAAGGCTGTGGAGATCAGTATCCCTGGGAGCTTTCAGGGGGAATGCAGCAGCGAGCTTCACTCTGCCGAGCCCTGATTCATGAACCTAAGCTGTTGATGCTGGATGAACCCTTTGCGGCACTAGATTCCTTCACCCGTGAAGAACTCTGGTGCGTAATGCGGGATCTCTGGCAAAAGAAGGGGTTTACAGTGATTCTTGTTACACACGATCTTCCAGAGGCTGTTTTTCTAGCTGACAGAATATTTGTCATGAGTTCCCGTCCAGGAAGGATTCTTGTGGAACGTAAAGTCGATCTGCCCAGACCGCGTGAGCTCGATCTCTGTTTCACTCCAGAATTCACTTCCATCGTTCACGAACTACGCGGTCACATTTCCGAAGCCAGGGCATGAATACCGCAAGCAGCAGGATCAATTGGGTGAAGTTGTCTCCGTGGCTTTATACCGTCGGCATGTTCCTTTTCTGGGAAGCGGCCTGCTGGCTTTTTTCAATACCAGTCTACTTCCTTCCCTCTCCGACTGTTATTCTTCATGCCTTTAGCGAATTCCGGATAGCACTTTGGGAAAACTCAATCCAGACCCTTTGGACCACCCTCGTCGGTTTCGGAATAGCCATCGTTTTCGGAATGATACTTGGTCTGATCATCGGCTGGTCAAAAAATATCTACAACGGCATATACCCGATCATGGTAGGCTTTAACAGCGTCCCCAAAGTAGCTGTGGTTCCCATACTCGTGCTATGGTTCGGAATTGGCTGGATCCCCGCGGTGCTGACCGCCTTCCTGATTTCATTCTTCCCGATAGTTGTCAACGTTGCCACCGGCCTGGCCACCATCGAACCGGAAATGGAAGATGTCTTACGGGCGCTCGGTGCAAACAAGTTCGAGATCAATATGAAGGTCGGTATCCCGCGTTCACTTCCCTACTTTTTCGGTTCCCTTAAGATTGCCATCACCCTGGCCTTTGTAGGATCTGTTATCTCGGAATCTGTGGCCGCCAACAAGGGTATTGGTCACATGATGCTCATAGCCCAGGCAAATTTCGAAGTCCCCTTAGTCTTTGCTGGTCTGATTGCACTTGCAGTGGAAGGTATCGGAATGTACGCCATCATGGCCTTCATCGAAAAACGAATGACGGGCTGGGCCCACCGCTCTGATTTTAGTACTCAACAAGTATAATTAGAAGTTATAAAAGTATGATTAAAACTAATACAGTTTTTCAAATAGAAAAATTTTATGAAGGGATGAAGAAATATTGGCATCCAGTATGTAGTTTTAAAAAATTAAAATATAAAAAAATTATTCCTATTCAATTATTAGGAGAACAAATAGTAATATTATTTTTACAAGGGGAAACTGCAGCTTTATTGGATGTTTGTAAACATTATCAGGCTCAGCTTTCTTTAGGGAAAATTGATAAATTTAAAGGAAATGATTGTATTCGTTGTCCATACCACGGCTGGGCGTACGATAGATTTGGCAAATGTATAGATATTCCTCAAATCAATAAAAAAATATCAAAAAATATCAAAGTACCCAGCTATCAGACATGTGAAAAATATGGAATAGTTTGGGTTTGTCTAGACCATAATTCCAAGTCTGAAATTCCTGATTTACCAGAATATGATGACGGAAATTATAGAAAAATTAATTTTTTTGAAAAAGAAACTACAAAAACAAACGTTTTAAGGATGATTATGGGTACATTAGACAATACTCATTTCCCATGGGTTCATGGAGGAATTCTTGGTTCTAAAGGGAAAATCAATCAATCAAAAAATAATTGTAATTTTGAAAATAATTATCTTAAAGTTATTTATTCAATTGAACAACCAAACAATTTAGTCACATTTGATCAATCGGATGAATTGATTGAAAAATCAAAAAGTGTCAACATAAAGTATACAAATTATGTTACTATAAATACAATAAGATTAGTAAAATCTGGACCATCGGGGAATTATAGTATTTGGTTATCTAGTTGTCCAAATACATTTAATGAATCTACCAATTTTTGGATTTTTTCTAGAAATTATGACAAAAGTCCTAAAAAAGATAAGGATTATTTGGATTTAGCTAAAACAGTTCGTCTTCAGGATAAAGTTGTAATTGAAAGTCAAACTCCGAAATTGTTAATACCATTTAGTTCAAAAATTGGAATTCCAATAATGTCATCGGATAAACCTATAATTGAATATCAAAAATGGATCGAAAAACTAGGAATTATATGATGGGAAATTTTTTGAACGGAACAACATACGAAATAGTTGGAAACATCTTTGGAAAGGGGCTAAATGGGAAATTGAGAGTAAAATACCCTCCATAATCCACATCATCTCCTGTGAGTAACCCCCACTAATTCTTCACGGTCAGACAC
>DPYO01000164.1:0-14632 GCA_003535775.1 Fidelibacterota bacterium
AAAAGTGATTTGATATCTTTTCCGATATATAAATTTACTTCCAAGCCATTTGGATTTATCTTAATTCATGAGGAAGTCCCCGGTATTCCGGATACCCGCTATGCGTTATTAGATGAGAATGGTGATGGGAAACTAAATGGAAATGAACGTTTAGATTCAAAAAATGTTACAGAATTTAGTCAGCATCAGTGGGGAGTGTATTTGAATCGGGCATGGGTTATTAACAAATCTCCCTCAATGGGATCAGTGCTTAGCCAAAAATCAGTATTATTAGGGGATGTCATTTTTGGAATTGGAGTCAAAGGGTTAATACACCAATTGGGAAGTCATACAGGTACAGGTTTTGGTTTGGATGCTGGTTTAAGAACATTATTTTGGAAGAGAGTACAAGCAGGAATTTTGATTCAGGATGTTTTTACTTCTTGGCTGGCCTGGGATAATGGAACAAAGGAAATTGTTACTCCTCGTGTTTCGGTGGGAATTTCTGGGAACTATGATCTTCCCTTAATTCCAATTACATTGGGTTTGATGGCAGATATTATAATAGAATCGGAAGAGTTCCGAATGGGAATGGAGTGGACCATTAAGGAAAATATTCAGATCAGATTTGGGCGAAATGAAACTGGAATAATTTCAACTGGTCTTGGGTTGGTGTGGTCCGATATTGAGATTAGTTATGCTCTTCAATTTGAACCAGAGATATCTTCTTTAGGGAACAGCCATTTACTTTCTTTTTCCATCAATCCGAAATTGATAATGAGCAAGATATCACCTCCTCTGGATAATTAATTTAGATGAATTTGGTTTTCATTGTTAGAAGCGTATATTACTCCGTAAATTTCTTGGTTTTTTCGTTGAAAAATTATGATTAAAAGTATGACAGGGTACGGTCGCAGTACGGTCAATAATGGCAATGGTCAAATTTCAGTGACTGTACGGGCAGTTAATTCCCGTTATTTCGATCTGAAAATTCGGGGTTTCGATCTTGATCCGGCTCTAGATTTGGATATTCGAAATCGAACCCAGGAAATTCTTAAGAGGGGAAGTATACAGTTGATTTTTGAAATGAATCAGGATAATGGAACTGAAGGATTATTACAATTGAATAAAAGTCGATATGAAGCTATTGAATCGTTATTACAAACAATTCAGGTGGAATATGGTCGCCACATTGAGCTGAGTGAAATAGTATCCCTTAGAGATTTGTTTTCGGAAAACGATCAGGATAAAATTCAACCAAAAAATATTTTAAAAGGTTTAAATGATGCTTTGGGGCAGGCGGATGAAATGCGTTCAACTGAGGGTAAAACAATCCAAAAGAGCATGGAAGATCAATTACAGTCATTTTGTGAAAAGATTGATAAACTTGAACAACAAGTGAAAAAAGCAGGCAAAATTCGTAAAGAAAAATACCAAAAGAAAATATCAGACCTTTTAGAAACAGTTCCAGTTGATGAAACTCGTTTGGCTCAGGAAATTGCCATTCTCTCTGAAAAAGCAGATATTACGGAAGAGATCCTTCGGTGCCGGAGTCACATGGAACAATATTTATCATTTTTACAGGAGATTGAACCTGTTGGGAAGCGGTTAAACTTTCTTTTGCAGGAAACACACAGAGAAATCAATACAATTGGAGCAAAAAATTCTGATATGACCTTGATGAATCTTGTTATTGAATTGAAAAATGATACGGAAAAACTTAGGGAGCAAGCTCAGAATATTTTATGAAGAATTTAATCGCAATGTCTGGTCCTTCTGGAACGGGAAAAACAACATTATGTCGTGAATTACAGCGTAAAAGACAGGAGATTAACTTTTCAGTATCCTGTACAACCCGTCGTCAGCGTTACACAGAAGAAGATGGCGTAGATTATCATTTTATTTCCGTGGAAGAATTTGAGGAAAAAGCCAACAAAAATAAATTTGTGGAGTATGAAGAGGTTCACGGAGATTATTATGGCACAATGAAGAAACCACTCGAAGATGCCATCAGGGGAGATAGGTTATTACTGCTTGAAGTTGATGTAAAGGGAGCTAAATCTATTCAATCATTATATCCGAAAAATACGGTTACAATTTTTATTTTGCCTCCCAATCTTGATGATCTCCGAAAACGGCTAAGACGCCGTGGTACGGATTCGGAAAAAAGAATTAAAAAACGAATGGACCGAATGGAATTGGAATTGAAAGAAAAAGATTGGTTTGATTATCACGTAATCAACAATCAAATTGAACATGCTAGTAATGAATTAATTAAAATAATTGAAAAACAAACAGAAGGAGTGTTATATGAGTCTTAAACCGGTGTCTTTTCGCGAGATAGAAGAGCAGACAGGTGATATGTATGAAGCAGTAGTTGTGATGGAAAGAAGAGCAAAGCAAATACTTCGCGATCGCCTTGTCGAAAAGAGTATAAAAGAAGAAGAAAGCAGGGAAATGGGTGTTTTTGATGAGGTCCCTGATGAAATAGATCCAGAAACGTACCAGGAAGTAGAAAAAGTAACGACTGTGGCTATTGAGGAATTTATTAATGGTGATTTAACGTGGCATAAACACCCAAAAGATTCGGAATAATAATCATAAATGGGCCTAAGTGTGGCGGCGAATATCTATCATTTTCTCAGTCAAACCCGTGAATTATTTGGAGACGAAATTTTTATTCAATCATCTTTAGAAAATATAAATCAAGGATCGGGTTATAATTTCCCTGGATCATTACAGGAATTTAATGACAAGATAAATTCTTGTCATAAATGCCAGTTAGGGGATGCACGAACAAAATTTGTTTTTGGGGTAGGAGATCCAAAAGCAGATTTATTATTAGTTGGAGAAGCACCGGGAGTTGATGAAGATCGTCTTGGTGAACCATTTGTAGGTCGTGCGGGGAAATTATTGGATAAAATTTTAGCCGCTATTCACCTCGATAGAACAAAAGGTGTGTATATCTGCAATGTTTTGAAATGCCGTCCTCCGAATAATCGGGATCCATTACCTTCTGAAGTTGATCAATGCGAACCATATCTCCAGCATCAAATTCGCCTTATTAAACCTCAGTTGATTGTAGCGTTAGGGCGGGTCGCAGGGAAAACTCTTTTAAAACAAGATATTCCGTTAAAGGCTATGAGAGAGAAAATTTATCATTATGAAGAAATCCCTTTGATTGTCACCTACCATCCTGCGGCTCTTTTGAGAAACTCAGGATTTAAAGCACCAACGTGGAAAGATTTTCAATGGATTCAATCAATCCTTGATGGAAAAACGAATATTGGCTAAAAATAACCAATCAGAGATTTTGAATGTCCAGCCCCAGGCCTTGGAGGCAGAACAAGCTGTTTTAGGATCGATGCTCATCAGTAAAGAAGCTGTCAGCAAGGTTTTACAATGGATTTCATCAGAACATTTTTATAAAGAAACTCATGCGAAGATTTTTTCTACGATGATTGTATTATTCAATGAAAATGAACCAGTTGATACCATCTCTGTAACCGACCGATTAAAGAAGAATAAGGAACTGGAAGCAGTTGGAGGTGCATATTACATAACTGGATTGGTTGAATCTGTACCTACCGCAGCAAATGTAGAAAGTTATGCCAAAATAGTGTTGGAAAAAGCTGTATTACGCAGGCTGATTTATCTTGCCCATGATATGTCCAAAGAAGCTTATGATGATCGCCAAACAGTTGATGATATACTGGACAGTGCTGAGCAATCCATTTTTTCTATCACCCAAAACCGTTTAAAAGGCGGTTTTAAACATATCGAACCCATTCTTCATGAATCATTTGAACAGCTTGATGCCATTAGTTCGAAAGCGGGATCTGTAATAGGAGTCCCTTCTGGCTTGATTGATTTGGATGCGATGACAGCTGGTTTTCATCCTGGTGATCTAGTGATCATCGCAGGCCGTCCAGCAATGGGAAAAACCTCACTTGCTCTTTCAATAGCACGAAATGCCGCAGTTGATCATAAGGAAACTGTTGGATTCTTCAGTCTGGAAATGGCTGATCATCAGATTGCCATGAGGCTTCTTTGTGCAGAATCAAAGGTGGACAGTCATCTTGTCAGGACGGGCAATCTCCCGAAATCTCAGTGGAAGAATTTGAGTATTCATGTGGGAACATTAGCAGAGGCACCTATTTACTTGGATGATTCACCCGCGATTACCGTACTCGAATTACGAGCTAAGGCACGGAGATTAAAAGCAGAACATGATGTAAAAATGATTATTGTTGACTATCTTCAGTTGATGCAAGGTCCAAAAGGTGTTGAGAGTCGTCAGCAGGAAATTTCTATTATTACCCGCTCTCTCAAGTCTCTTGCAAAGGACTTAAAAATTCCAATTGTGGCTCTATCCCAATTGTCGAGAGCAGTTGAAAGTCGAAGTGATAGACGTCCTCAATTGTCGGATCTTCGTGAAAGTGGGGCGATTGAACAAGATGCAGATGTTGTTATGTTTTTATACCGTCAATGGATATACTCTCGGGAAGATCAAGACAGAGGTAAAGCTCAAATAATAATCTCCAAACAGCGAAATGGACCTACTGGAACTGTTAATGTAACATTTATTGACCGTTTTGCTCGATTTGAGAATATGTCTGTTTACGAGACTGAAGAAGCTGAAGTACCCTTCTAATGCCGAATCCCCTTTCCAAATTTATTCCTTACGTGGTAGGTGAATTCCCTAAACCTTTTCTAAAGCTGTATGAAAAAATGGTTATTCCTAAAGATACCAACGAAAAAACCATAAAGGAGTCTTTATGGAAAGCGTATGAATTTGGAACGGTCAGACATCAAGGCCAGAAACGTCGCTCAGGGAAACCATATTTCAGTGATCATTGTCTTCAAGTAGCAAATATTTTAGCAAAATGGAAAATGGATCATATTACTGTCATGGCTGGGCTCCTTCATGATACTCTTGAAGATACTGATACAACCTTAAAAGACTTAGAGGACTGCTTTGGCGAGGATATTACCAGGTTAGTTGACGGAGTAACAAAACTTGGGAATATTGAATTTTCAAATCAGCAGGAAAAACAAGCAGAAAATTTTATGAAACTTCTGCTTTCAGTAGCAAAGGATCTCCGTGTCATTATTATAAAGTTTGCCGATAGACTTCACAACATGCAAACCATTGAATATATGTCAAAACTGAAGCAACGTCAAATTGCCAGGGAGACCAATGATATTTATGTTCCTTTGGCGCACCGTCTCGGAATGGCTTCGGTGAAATGGGAATTAGAAGACTGGGTATTACAAACGCTACATAAAAAATCCCATTTAGAAATTGATTCAAAACTGAAATCAACAAATCGGCAGCGATCACGTTATATAAACCAAGTTATTAGCCCCATTAAAGAAGAGTTGAAAAAATATCAAATTCAGGTAGATATCTATGGAAGATCAAAATCCCATTCATCTATTTATAGAAAAATGATTGCAAGAGGGAAAACATTCGAGGAAATTTATGATCTCTTTGCTATCCGAATAATTGTCGAAAAGGTAGAGCAATGTTATCTTACCCTTGGAATTATTCACCAGGTATACTCACCGATCCAAGAAAGATTCAAAGATTTCATTGCTATGCCTAAATCAAATGGATATCAATCTATTCACACAACTTTAATTGGTCCTCGTGGGCACATGGTTGAAATCCAGATTCGAACCAGAGAAATGGAACAAACAGCAGAAATTGGAGTAGCCGCTCATTGGAGATATAAAGAAGGTAAAACTGTTACAGCAGATTTGGATTCAAATGTGAAGTGGCTCCGAGAATTGGTAACTGTACTCCAGAATGAATCCAGTGATCCCAAAGAATTTATGAATCTTTTGAAAATAGATTTGTTTGATGATGAAATTTTTGTTTTTACACCCAAAGGAGATTTAATTCAGCTTCCTCTGAATGCTTGTCCGATTGATTTTGCATTTCAAATCCATACCCAAGTTGGTTTGAGTTGTCTTGGTGCTAAGGTTAATCATAAAGTAGCACCACTTAATACAATCCTGAAAAATGGAGATATGGTAGAGATTCTTACAAGTAAAAATCAGCAGCCCAGTTATGGATGGTTGAAATTTGTCACCACATCCAAAGCGCGGACTAATATTAGTCGCTTCCTCTGGAGAATTGAAAAAAAGGAAAGTGTAAAGATTGGTACGGAAATTCTTGAGAGAACGCTTAGAAAACTTAAGCAGTTTAAACTCTTGAAAACGATTAAGGAATCTTACGAAATATGTGGGTACAAGTCAACTGAGGCTCTTTTAGGAGCTATTGGAAATGGCTCTATCACCGTTCGAAATATTTTCAAGAAAATTCGACCACTAAATGAAAATATATTGGAAGAAGCAAAAGAGGAATCAACTGAAAATTTTATTGATTTTGCCCGGTCATCTGCAAAAGGGATTAAACTTCAGGGGATTAAAAACTTGATGGTTAATTTTGGAAAATGTTGTTCCCCAATTCCAGGTGATGATATGATTGGATTTATAACACGAGGCAGGGGAATTACTGTTCACCAAACATCCTGTAAAAGTCTTCCATTATTAAGTGGAGATTCTGATCGGTTGATTCCGGTAGAATGGGATGTGAGCAGAAAAGATTTATTCGCTGTTCAAATCAAAATTGTTTGTGAAGATCGGAAAGGTAGATTAAAAGAAATGACCGAGTGTATCGCAGGTGAGAATATTAACATTACAAGTGTTGATGCAAAAGTAAAAGACGGAGTGGGTATTTCACTCTTTGTTATTAAGGTTAATAATTTGCGTCAATTGGATAGATTAATCCGGAAACTAACTAAGCTCGATGGTATTGATTATGTAGAGAGAACTGGCCGATAAGTAGAGAGGATGAGGAAATTCAAGATAATAGGTGGGTAGATATTTAGGAATTGACAATGGAGAAAAGCGGGTTGGATTAGCCCTTTCCGACCCATTAAAAATCATAGCTACTCCTTTCAGAACTCTTCTAGTTCATAATACAAATCAGGTAATCCGGGAATTGGATAAAATAATTGATGAACAGGATGTAGAATTAATTGTGGTTGGAAATCCCCTGGGAATGAAAGGGCAACAAACAGCTCAGACAAAACAAGTAATAGAATTTACAGATAAACTCAGGGATTTTGGATATAAAGTAATACTTGAAGATGAACGGTTATCTTCTGTATCAGCAAAACGTGTAATGATTGAACAAGGAATCAAAACGGGACATAATAAAGAATTAATTGATCAAACAGCTGCGGCGATTATTCTCCAACAATTTTTGGACAAGCAATCGAGAATGTAAGTTTGGTCTATTTTTTCAGAACTTATTTTTGTCTTTAATTTTTCATCTACCTTCTTGGCAGTTAGCCATCCTATCAGGCATATTGATTGGCTTGGCTTATCCCCCTCTTCATCTTGGTTTTTTAGCTTGGATAGGGTTCGTACCTCTCATTTCTATCTTTTTAAATGAACGCTCTTCCTCCGTTGCAAAGTATTCTTTTCTTTCTGCAATTACTGCTAATTTCATTTCATTATACTGGATAGGGCTTAATAGCGGAGCGGGATTTATTCCCGTATTTGCTTCTCTCATTGGGGCTATCCTTTACCTCGCCCTGTTTTGGACTATTCTTGGATTTCTACTTTCAAAAATTCATTCTTGGACGGGAAAAGGATTGTTTGTCTTTCCCTTTCTTTGGGTTTCCATGGAATGGTTAAGGAGTTTTGGACCGTTGGGGTTTCCGTGGATAAACCTCGCATTGACACAAACATCTTATTTACCGTTAATTCAAATCGCAGATTATGGTGGGAGTTATGGAATATCTTTTTGGATTATTTTCTTAAATGTAATTGTATTCCTGATTGTTACATCGTCTGTTAAGAATAGAAAAATGTGGATATTGCCATTTGGATTAATCTTAAGTTTTTGGATTTTTGGATCTATCCGTATCTCCTTAATATCAAACCAAACTGAAGAATTGAACTTTGATATCGCAGTAGTTCAACCGAATATTGATCCGAACCAAAAATGGGAACGGGACCACCGACAGGAGACATTCGCAGTTATGCATGATTTGTTGAATGAAGCAACACAGCTTCAGCCAGATTTGGTTTTATGGCCCGAAGTAGCAGTACCTTCCAATCTTCGTTTATCCCTTTCCGACCGGAGACCTATTCAGAATAAAGTAGTAGCCTCTGGAATTCCCCTGTTATCTGGGACGGTTGATCACACTGTAAATCAAAATGGAGAAAAAGAATATTATAATGGTTCAATAATGATGTACCCAGATGGAAATATACAAATGTACCACAAAGTTCATTTGGTTCCTTTTGCAGAATATATTCCGTTTTCAAGATATTTTCCAATATTGAAAAAACTAAACTTTGGTCAAGGAAACTTTTCACAAGGAGATGAGTACACGGTTTTTAAAGTAGATTCAATACAATTTTCAAACATCATCTGTTATGAATCCAGCTTACCAGATATTATCCGGGAATTTATTAAGCGGGGTGCGCAGTTTCTGTCAATTCAAGCAAATGATGGTTGGCTGGGTAATTCATCTGGTCCGTACCAACATTTTGAGCTTGCAAAACTTCGTGCAGTTGAAAATCGAATTTCTATTGTACGAAGTGCAAATACGGGTATTTCCGGTATTATTCTGCCAACAGGACGGGTGATGGAAAAAATTTCAATTGGTGAAAGAAAAGTAATTCATGGGGATATATCTTTCTGGAATGGAACAAGCTTTTATACTGCTTTTGGTGATATATTCGCTATGTTATGTACAATTGTAATTTGCATTGTTTTGGGAATCGGATGGTTCAGAAATTATCTAAAATAAATTTAATTATTATTTTTATTCTTCAGGTTATTGTTGCTCAAGACCTGGTCTTGGAAAAGAATACACCAAAATTAAAACTGGCACCTATTATAAAATCGTTAGTGATACCAGGAACAGGGGAATTTTCTCTGGGTAATAAAACTCGTGGGGAAATTTTTTCTTTAGTGGAAAGTGCTTTATGGATAACGACCATTGGGAGTTTTTTAATGTCGAATATAGATCAAAGGAAATCCCAGGCGTTTGCTTCCGAGCATGCTAATGTATTTATTTCAGGAAAGGATAGAGAATTCTGGGTTGATATTGGAAATTATGATACGCGGGAAGCCTTCATTCAGGAACACTTGCGTTTCCGTGATAATGAGGCTGTTGAAAGATATAAGAACATAGAATGGGATTGGGACTGGAAGGGATCAACATCTCAAAGAGAATCTTTTGAATCAATGCGAATCAGCAGTGATCGTTGGGCTCTTGCAGGGAAATTTTTTATCGGTGGAATTGTTTTGAATCATATCGTTTCAGCAATTGATGTGCTTTATCTTCAGAATCGATTTTTATCGACTGGAAAAATCACATTTGTTCCAAGGTATGATCCAGTAACTACGAATCTTATCTATTCATTGACTGTTCAATTTTAATCTCAAAAAATATTCTAATCTGCTGGATCAAATGAATGGTCATTATTTCACATTAAATTTCAATACATTTCAATAATCAAAGATGTTTCAAAATCCTCTGGTCCGGATTTGTTTTTATCTTAGTTTTTCACTGACAGTATTAATGAATCAAACAGTCTTAATACTTGGAATTGGAGTAATTATTTTTTTTGGTTTACTTTATTTAAACCGAAATCTATTCCCTGAAGTTTTAGTTCGAATAACACCATTCTTCAGATTTTTTCCATATATGGCAGTACTGTACGTTGGATCCTCCATTTTACTCACTACAGCGACGATGAGTGAAATTTTGATTGAGATTGGTTTTGCATCATTAAAAATATTATTAATGGTTTCAATCATGGCACTTTATATTGAACAATCATTGTCATCAGGGTTTCTTCTCGCTCTCAGGAGTTTATGGAGTACTCTAAACCGTCCTTGGAAATGGGTGGAAGACTTTTTCCTTTTTTTCGAATTGACCTTTCGATTTTTTCCTGCTTTTCAGAAGGAGTGGGAGTCAATCCATAAAGGGAAATCAGCTTTGGGGTTAAATGCTAACACAACCCGTTGGACTCAAATTCAGAATGTTGGGCATGATCTTCCAGGAATTGTTCTGAGAAATTATCGGAAAGCAGAGGAAACTGCAAAAATGATGAAGTTGCGAGGTTATGGAAATCAGATTCCGAGGGGCGTAGCTTTTCCAATTAGATTTTATTTCAGTGACGGACTTTTTATCATTGGTATAATCTGTTGTTTTTTTGGAGTAAATTTTCTTGGCAAGATTTAAAATCACCATACAATATGATGGAACAAATTTTTTTGGTTGGCAGTTTCAGCCGGAAAAAAGAACGGTCCAGGATGAATTAGAAAAGGTAATCTCCAAGTTCTCTGATAAAGAAAAAATTAAAGTCTTTGGTGCAGGACGTACCGACGCAGGCGTTCATGCTTTAAGCCAGGTAGCTCATTTTGATCTTAATACTGATTTGGATACTTGCAACCTGATGAAGGCATTGAATGCTCATCTTTCTGAAGATATTCTTGTTGAAAGTTTAGATGTTGTTCCTGCTGATTTTCACGCCCGATATTCTGCACAAATACGGTATTATCGTTACCAATGTTACACCGGGAATAATGTATTATTTCGGAATCAGTCGTGGATAACAGGACAATTAGACCAGTCAATCCTTCAATCAGTGGCTGAGACAGTTGTTGGAGAACATGATTTTCTCTCCTTCTTTAAGTTCAGAATTGATATGAAAAGTACTGTTTGCAAAATCTATGAATCCGTATGGAAAAAGCAAGATAAAATGTTAATTTACTATGTTTCCGGGAATCGATTTTTACATCACATGGTAAGATATTTAACTGGTACAATGGTAGAAATATCAAGAGGAAGATTCACGATTGAATTATTTTTGAATCTATTGAATAATCCTGAAAAAAATGTTCAAATTTTTAAAGCGCCTCCTCAAGGGCTCATTCTTGAAAAGGTTGACTATGCCTAGACTTATTTTCAGATTGATTGTACTTTTTCTAGTATTTTTTTGTTTTCTCCCTAGTCAAAATGATATTATCCAATCCAGAAATACAGCTATCACCCGTGCGATCAAGATAGTCAGTCCTTCTGTTGCAAGTATCAATGTAATTCAACTTAAAGAAGTGACTACCCGCTCACCATTTAATGATCCATTTTTCCAAGATTTTTTTCCGTATGAGCTTCATCGTCAAAGGGTTAAAAGTTCAGGATCGGGAGTTGTTGTTAGTCCTGATGGGTATGTAATAACAAATTTCCATGTTGTTGAAAATGCGCTGGAAATTATTATTACTCTCCCAGGTGGTGAGGAATATGAGGCAGTTGTCATCGGCACAGACAGTATGACTGATTTAGCTTTACTTAAATTAGAAGGTGGAAATTTCCCATTTGCAACGCTTGGAAATTCAGATGAATTGATCATCGGAGAATGGGTAGTTGCGTTAGGAAATCCGTACGGTTTATTCGATGTGAATGATCAACCCACAGCTACTGCCGGAATAATCAGTGCAGTGAATATGGATTTCGGCCAGCAAAAATCAGGGCAGGTGTTTCAGAATATGATTCAGACCGATGCTGCGATTAATCCGGGGAATAGTGGGGGTCCTCTTGTGAATAGTCGTGGAGAGGTTGTGGGAATTAATACATTTATTTTTACCGGATCTACAATGTCTCAGGGTTCGATTGGAATAGGATTTGCAATACCAATAAATCATGCGAAAAATATAGCTGAAGAATTAAAAACGAAAGGAAATATTGACCGCAGTTATTTCACAGGGATCCAGGTTCAACCATTAAACCAAAGGATCATTCGGTATCTTGATATTTCTGTCAAATCTGGTGTAATTATTATCGAAATCCAAAAAGGAAGCCCTGCAGAAAGAGCTAAGTTGGAATTAGCAGATATAATACTATCTGTTAATGGTATTCAGGTGAAAACCGCAGAGGATATCAAGGAGATTATTCTTAACCAAGATCTACGCTCTGGAGATGAATTAGATATTAAAATTTATAGAAACAATCAAGAAAAGACTGTAACAATGAAATTAGGAAAAGTAAAAATGAAGTCAAGATATTGGTAAAAATATGATTGCGAAAGAAGGTCGAAAAATCATCCTGATATTATTTTTTCTAACAATTTTTTTCCGATTGGTTGGCAATATAAATGGATTCGAATGGTTGAGTTTCATTTATCTTATCTCAGGCTTATTCTTTTTATTTTCTCTCATCTTCTTTCGTGATCCAAAACGCAATATACCCGCCGGTGAAAATAGTCTTGTTTCTCCTGCTGACGGAAAGATAATTAATGTAGAACAAGTAAATGATCCAGATGTAGGAAAAGGAATACTGGTATCAGTTTTTCTTAATATATTCAACGTACATGTGAACAGGGTACCTGTAACAGTACTTATAAAAAAAACGGATTACAAACAGGGGAAATTTTTGGCAGCGTTTAATCATAAAGCTTCGGATGAAAATGAGCAGACAATTATACTTATGGAGTCACCAAAGGGGCTTATAAAAGTAAAGCAAGTTGCTGGACTTATTGCACGACGCATCCATTGTTATGCTCAGGCAGGAAAAACGTTATTGAAAGGAGATCGCCTTGGATTTATTATGTTTGGATCCCGTACTGATATTATTTTTCCCTTAATCTATCAGGTGCAGGTGCATAAAGGTCAAAAGGTAACTGGGGGAGAAACTATTATTGCTAAATTAGACTGAGTAATTAAGAAGTGAAACCAAGTAAAATGAATAAAAATCGCAAACGGCATATTCCTAATATTTTGACTGTGCTAAATATGTTTCTTGGATTTTTAGCAATCGGGATGTTGATTAAAGGCGATCCTATAAAGGCTGGTTGGCTGGTTTTATTCGCTGGTGTATTTGATGCAGTAGATGGAAAAATTGCTCGTTTATTGGGAATTCCATCGAGGTTTGGGACTGAATTTGATTCATTTGCCGATACAACTTCATTTTGTGTAGCACCATCGGTTTTGATATATACGACCTATGTCCATGGACTGCCACCAATTTTAGGTGGATTAATCAGTTTTATCCCTTTACTTTTTGGTACCATTCGTCTTGCACGTTTTAATGTATTACAGGAGAAAGATCCAAAACCCTATTTCATTGGTTTGACCACTCCAATGAATGCTTTGTTCATTTTTGGATATATGCTGTTTAGCGATAAAATATCAGGGAATACAGGGGATCCAAGAATTGCGATTCTCCTTGTGATTATCATGGGGCTTTTAATGATCAGCCCCGTACGTTTTTCAAAAATTCCACTTATCTCTTTTCGAAAAGGTCGGAAAAACACCTCTCAGTTGTTGGGAGTATTTGCTTTATTGGTCAGCCTGATATTCCTCCGTGGAATTGTTTTGTTCCCTCTCTTATCGGTTTACATTCTATGGTGTGTTGTAGCCTGGGTTATCAATCCTCATGAAATAGTTGATTCTATGTCTATCAAAAACTCGTCGGAAAGAGAGATTCTCTAATTGAATAGACGATCTATCTTCCTCATCATGTTTGGTCTTGGATGTGGAGCTCTTATTGGAACTCTTTCAGGAGAATTACTAGGGATGTTACTCCCTGTAGGAGTTGTTAAAGATTTTTTTCTCACAAGTATTAATTTTGATTTAGCAGGTCTGGCAGGACAAGATTCAGGGGTAATAGTCTTAAATTTGATTATATTTACAGTAAAATTTGGTCTTTCATTGAAATTTAATTTCACTAGCCTAATCGGGTTAGCAACTGCATATTATCTGCTGAGATTTTTCCGTTAGTTGGATAATTGAATTAAGTTAAATTCAGAATAGTTTAGGAGGAGAAATAATGGATGAAAATAGATTAGTGTACGCGTTATTCAACCTTGGGCCTATGGAAATATTTTTCATTGTAGTAGTTATACTCGTTTTGTTTGGAGCAAAGCGAATACCAGAAATTGCCAAAGGAATTGGGCAGGGAATTCGCGAATTTAAAGGTGCGGTGGATGGTGCAAAGAAAGATATTGAAAATGTTGGAAAAGAGATCGAATCTGAGAATGGTGAGAAATCACCTAAATAATTCTCCCTTCTAAGTAAAACTTCTACTATATTCAAAACCCTTCTTATTTAATATTCTTTCTTAAAATAGACTGTATGTAATTCCTTGCGTTGTTGGGAATATTTTGTGTAGAAACAAATCTAATATTCAAACGTAGGGAATAAGTAAGAATGAAAAAATTCTCTTTAAATTACTAATATTATGATTCAGTTTGCTCATCCATGGTTTTTATTGTTAGCGGTTATTATTCCTGTTCTGATATGGTGGTATCGTTTGTATGGAAAAAACCAAGAAGGTACCCTCAGGCTTTCTTCAATTGATTTGCTTCAGGGAAGATTTATTAGACAGGGAAAAAGACGTGTAAGAATTTTATCATCGATACAAATCGGTGTCTTGCTGCTTATAGTATTGGCACTCGCGCGTCCAAGGCTTGTTGACACCCTTGAAGAAACGACTGTCAAAGTTGTTGATATTGTAATGGTTGTTGATATTTCGAGTAGTATGCTTGCCGAAGATTTCAAACCTAATCGTCTTGAAGCGGTGAAAAAGACAGCAGCAAAATTCATA
Organism: Fidelibacterota bacterium; assembly: GCA_003535775.1. Taxonomy (GTDB): domain Bacteria; phylum Fidelibacterota; class Marinisomatia; order Marinisomatales; family UBA8229; genus UBA8229. The sequence continues at coordinate 14,619 of DPYO01000164.1, forward strand.
GAAAAGAGACCGGG
>DPYO01000164.1:15025-18580 GCA_003535775.1 Fidelibacterota bacterium
CGCAGGTATTAAAAACACTCTTAGCAGAGGTGACCGTTGCTGAAAAGGATTACGATGGAACAGCAATCGGGATGGCTATCGCCAATGCTACAAATCGATTGCGAAGCAGTAAAGCCAAAAGTAAAGTAATGGTTCTTTTGTCAGATGGAAGCAACAACGCCGGGGAATTGGATCCCCTGACTGCCGCAGCTTTAGCAGCTGAATTTGATATCAGGATCTACACCATTGGTGCTGGAACGAACCAATCTGTAACGTACATTCCTAACCGTGGCTATATCCGCAATGAAATTGACGAGAAAACACTTCAAGCGATTGCGGAAGAAACTCACGGCAGATATTTTCGTGCGACCGATGAAGAAACATTAGAAGATATTTATGAAGAAATCAATCAACTGGAACGAACGGAAATTGAAGTACGAGAATATACACGCTACAAAGAACTTTATGGTTGGTTTTTAATTCCGGCTCTAATATTCAGCTTTGGTTTTGAAATTTTAGAGCGATCTGTTTTCAGGAGAAAAACGTAATGGAGTGGAGATATCCATGGGTAATTATTTTTTTTGGGTTTTTACTTTTTTTCTGGATCGGAAAGTTTTTAAGAAGAGGGCGTTCTCACTTTATCTTCAAATCAAGCACACCACAATTAGAGGCTAATTTATTGGGCAGGTTTGACCATCAAAAAAGATTATGGAAAAAGCGGATGGGTTTGTTTGGATTATCTTTTCTGATTCTTTCTGCTTCAGGTCCCCAGATAGGAACAAAGGTAAAACCTGTTGAGAGAAAAGGAGTTGATTTAGTTTTCGTTGTGGATGTTTCCATCAGTATGGATGCTGAAGATGTAAAGCCAAGCCGGCTTCAAAAGGCAAAATTCGAAATATCTCAAATAATCAAACAACTTAAAGGAGATCGGGTAGGAATCATAGTTTTTGCTGGCTCTAGTCACATATATCTTCCATTGACAGCAGATTACGAAGCAGCCCAATTATTTTTAGATGGTATTGACACAAATATGATTCCTACTCAGGGAACATCCATCAGTTCAGCCTTAAATTCAGGATTGACTGCATTTACTGAGGAAAGTGAAAAATATAAAGTTATTATAATTATTACAGATGGAGAAGATCATGAAGGGGAAGCAGTCAAGATAGCAGAGAAAGCAGCAAGGACAGGAATTATAATTCATTCGGTTGGAGTTGGTTCTTTAACAGGGTCCTTGATTCCAATCAAAAGTCAGAATGGTGTATCACAGGAATATAAGCGGGATCGTCAAGGGAAACTCGTGACGTCAAAATTGAATGAAATGGCGCTCAGGGAAATTGCTGATGCGGGGAATGGTATATATGTCCGTTTTGACAACCGTTTAACAGGTTATCGAAATTTGATTCAAGCTATTGATTCAATGGAAAAAAAAACCATAAGTACTCATGAATTTTTAGAATTTGAAGATCGGTATCAAATTTTCGCAATCATTTCGTTGTTATTTTTTATCATTGGTTTTATGTTTCCAACCAAAAAAAAGCAGAAAGATACTTGGAGAGGTAGAATTGTTTAGGAGACGATTTAGAAAAAAATATTTGAAAAGCAGCACAACAGTGGTTTTTTTTCTGTTCGTTTCCCTGGCTTTTTCAGTGGATAAAGGGATGAAAGAATACAAACAAAATAATTTTGATGAAGCCAGAAAATATTATGAATCTGTTCTAGAGGAAAGGAAGGACGACTCTGCTGCCAATTTTGGATTAGGAGTATCAGCTTACCAACAAGGTGATATTAAATCAGCCATGGAAGCATTTGATCGTATACTAAGAGATGATGAGCCAGAATTAAAAGCAAAATCTTATTACAATATGGGGAATATCCTCTACGATCAGCAGAGGTCCGAAGAAAGTCTTGCATTTTTTAAAAAAGCATTAGAGCTGGATCCTGCCGATACAGATGCAAAATTCAATTATGAGATCCTCAAATATCATTTGCAGCCACAAGAACAGCAGCAGAATGATAATGACAAAAATTCGGAAAACCAGGAAGAATCGGAACAAAGCAAGCAGGAAAACCAAAGCACAGAAAAAGAAGAAGATAAAACTCAACAACAGTCTGAAAAAGGAGATAAAGGGCAAGAAAAGGAAAAGTCAGAAAAAAACCAGGGAGAGAAAGACAAAGAACAGGGAAAAATGGCCCAAGAAGAAGTGAAGGAAGAACAAGAGGGAAAAGGGATCCCTGAACCCCAAAAAAGCGAAGAAGACGGGGTTAATCAGGATCGTATGAATGCCCAGGCCATTCTGGATGCATTAAAGGAAGAGGAAAAAATCCATCAGAAGCGACAGATTGCACGAGCAAAATCCAAAAAATTGGAAAAGGATTGGTAATGATTAAATTTCCACCCTCGATTTTATTATTTATAGTGTATTTTGGATTAAATTCTTATGCTTTTTCTGCAAAAATTACAGCATCAGTAGATGCAACCAGTATCAGCCAAAATGATGTATTTACGTTCAAGATAGAAGCAAAAGATGCAGAATCTAATCCCAAAGTCGATATTACGCCTCTATTGAAAATTTTTTCAGTCGTAAGTGGCCCAAGCCAACAGACCAGCATGTCCTGGATAAATGGAAAAATGCAGACTTCACGTAATTTGACCTGGACCTTAGTTCCAATGAAAACCGGAACATTAACCATTCCATCATTGTCCGTATCCGTAGGTAATAAATCTTTTCGGACGAAAACCATTCGAATGAAAGTATCTAGGGGTAAACAATTAGCTGAATCAAAGGATCTTTTTCTAATGGTGGAATTGGATAAATCAGAAGTGTATGTAGGAGAACAGGTTACAGTTATCTATAAATTATTTACAAGAGTAAATATGTCTATTCAAGGACTTGAAATGCCAAAATTTGTTGGATTTTGGGTTGAGGAATTGTTTGCTCCAAGCCGTGTAGAATATCGAAAGATAAATTTAAAAGGCATTCAATATAATGTTGCCCAATTGTATTCTGGGGCTCTTTTCCCAACGAAAACCGGAGAGCTTTTTTTAGACCCAATGAAGGTAAAATGCAATGTTACTGTTAAAAACAAAAAGCGACGGAAAAGTATCTGGAATGATCCCTTCTTTGATTCATTTTCCCGTCAGCAAACTGTTCCTAAAGTTCTCCTTACAGAAAAAACTTTGATAAATGTTAAGCCGTACCCAGATGGCAAACCAGCGGATTTCACCGGAGCTGTGGGATCATTTACTTTAGCTGCATTTGCAGATATGAAGTCGGTCAAGGCTAATGAAGCCATTACTTTAAAAGTGAAGTTACAGGGGACTGGAAATATTTCTATGTTTAGTCTCCCAGAATTTGATTTCCCCCAAACTTTAGAGGTATTTCCACCTACTTCAACCATAAAAAAGGAACCATTGCGTGATAATATTACTGGATCGGTTTCTTGGGAATACATCTTGATTCCACGTCAAGAAGGGAGATTCATTATTCCCAGAATAGAATTACCATTTTTCGATTCTAAAACTGAAGAATGGAACAGAACATCCACCCGTCCAATTCAAATTTCAGTATTACC